>NZ_JAMPQO010000016.1:0-47577 GCF_028482485.1 Providencia sp. PROV116
TTATGTTGCATTATAGATTGATTTTTATAGACATTTTATTTATCCAATTGATTATCATTGATAATTGATTAATTTTTTTGTTATATATTATATTGCTGTATTTTACAGCGGAAATTAAAAGTTTTTAACTTACAAAAACCAAAAACATGAATTTATCATCTAAATAATTTCACTTACATCCTACCATTTCACAGAGTGGCTTTATTTAGCAATCAAAAATGGACTATTATTGTAAAAAAAATGATTAAAATATGATAACAATTAGTTAACAACGAAAGTGATTTGCTGTCACTCTTAATTGGAGTAATTAAATCATGATAATTCAAAAAAAAAGAATAAATAAAATTATTAACTAACTTTATTTTTAAAGGCTGTGAAATAAATTAGTTGAGTATGTTGTTTGTGGCTTTCAAAATAATTATTGCCCTTAATATGCATAAGAATACCTCAGTTTTATCAAATCAATTGCCTAAATAACTGAGGTATTCTTGGTGTTTAGTTCATATTATTATGTTTAGTGCTAGCCTTATGTTGATACAAGTCATTAAATTGCTTATTGATTCAACCAAATACCACTAAACCTTTTTTCATTACTCGCAGTATAAATTACAGTATGAGCGATATTTCGATGCCCTAAATAATCTTGAATTAATCGTGTATCCCGGCCCAAATCAGCTAATGCATAGCCGCATGCATGCCTTAGCATATGAGGATGAAGCTTTACAGGAAGCCCAGCTATTTTTCCATACTGCTCAAATAAACGATAAATTTGATAACGAGAAATTTGGCTTCCCTTTTGTGAAATAAATAAACAATCTGATCCCGCTGTTTTCCAAGAATCTCTTTCAGCTAGCCATTTTTCAATCGCATTAAACTCTTCGGGAATTATAGGCTGTACGGTAGACAGCCCTCCTTTTAGTCTCCTAATAAATATCACTTTCTGCACTAAATCAATATCAGCCATTGTGATATGAGTGAGCTCGCTAACTCTTAACCCATGCAAAAAGCTCATTAATAACAAGCAATAATCGCGATTAGGATAGCGACCTTGCTTTGTAGCATCCAATAAAGAATTCACCTCTGTACGTGTAATAAATTTACGTTTAGTCATTATGATCTCATCTATACCTCGTTATATTTTGCTATATACCAACGATAAATTAACTAAAAATAATAATTTTTCAGAAAATTAAATATAATATGTCAGAAAGGTCAGTGATGATACCGAAATGCAAGCACTTAATCATGATATCACTAAGGCATAAAAAAACAGAATTGTGAGTGGTTGAGTGATAAGTTGATTTATAAAGTAATTATGTTGTTTTCATTGCATGAATGATGAGCGATAAAGGCGTCGTCACATGGGGTGTTAGTCTATATCCCTTTTCACCCTCTAATACGAAATAGTGTATACTTGCCGACAAGAAATTTATTCACGGTTAATTAAATAATGAAAGAAATTGAAAAAACACAAATTAAGCTTCTTAGCGACCGCTTAGACCTTATTCGTCACCAGATGGCAAGTATGCAACTGACGAGCGATGCAGAAAAATACGCAGAACTCGAAAAAGAAAAAGTGACGTTGGAAACTGAAGTTACTCGCCTGAAAGCAGTGCGTAACCAAAAGCTCAGCAAAGAAGCACAGAAGTTAGTCGATATGCCATTCAAACGCCCAATCACTAAGAAAGAACAAGCCGATCTTGGCAAGCTGAAGAAGTCCGTGCGAGGTTTGATAATTGTCCATCCAATGACGGCATTAGGCCGCGAAATGGAACTGGATGTTATGACTGGTTTTTCTAAGGCTGATTTCTAGTTAGGGAATCAACCTAACTAAAAGCTGTAATGACTCACTAATACTAAAAGGTTCTTAGTACACTTTTCGTGGTTATGAACCGTTAGTGAGTATGAGCTCCCCCTTGTTTACTACGACCACCTCAGGTACTAAGCTAATTTTAGCAATTTAACTAAAAATAGTGATTCTACTATTTTTCTACTTTCCTATTTTCAGCAAATCTTTCAGCGCCGCGATATTCGCTCTCGCTCTTTCCGCTTCTTTTAACCGACGACGTTTTTGAGCAAAAATATCAAATATCTCTTTAGCTTTTTCATCAGCGGCTTTCTTACTTATTCCACCAGCGCCTTGCAATACGTCTCGGTCATTGAAACTTAAAAACTGATCCAGTTTAGTATCCCAATCTTGTAAGAATACTTGCTTACGGCCAGTGCTTGGTCTTCGGCAAAGTCGAGCCACATATTGACGATACGGTTTAATTCCTTCAGTTCATTTTCACGTAGATAATTCTTCGCAACCGTCACATCCGTTTTACGCACTTCGCCCGACTTATAAATAGCTAGCAAGCACATTATTTTATGTAAAAACAATGTACTACTATTACCTATATCCATTCTCTGCAAGAAAAATGTTTGTGCATCTTTTCAGTCATCACCCACAATGCTTTATTTAATTTAATATCCCCATCAATACCATTTACTGAACAAGTACGAGCTCGCTTACCTTTTGCATTTCGGCCCGATAATCCACCTTTAATTAAGCTCTCCTGCAAACGTTGATATAACCTCGAGATATAACCCCCCTCCATCGGTCATTTTATAGGGGGTTACCATTGGCCTTGAGGCCGCTACCTGGCGGGCGTAAAGCTTCATTGTGGGGGCATCCAAAAAATAGGGAAAAATTATGTCTCCAATTTTGCCCCCAAACAGGGGTAGAAACCAGTAAACAAGGGGAGAATCAGACAGACTTTGAGATGATTAATCTTATTGATTTACAAAGAAAATATAGCTTTTGGAAGAAATTCAGAAACTGCGTTTGGCGGAAGATCACAGGAGTCGAACCTGCCCGGGACTGCTGGCAGCCCCAACTGGATTTGAAATCCAGCCGCCTCACCGGAGACGACGATCTTCCTCTATAGATTGGAAAGTGATTATAGACTGAATTCATTATTTTCCAAAGCATTGAAACTACAACTATTGCCTTTATTGATAAAAGCCAACAAAAAACCCATTTATTGATAAGTGTTAATAAGAAAAAACGTTAGATTGATATTGAGGTTTGTACATCTGCCCCCATATACTTTCTTATATTCGCTATGGCGTACTGGTTATATGATCCATAACATTAACCCTATTTGGGTATAAGTTCGCCATTTAACTTTTATTGTCAACACAGTAAGCCTTGGCCTACGAGCACAAGCCTGCAATCACAGGATGTTTTATGACAAATTCATTATTAGCCGATTCCGCACTACCCCGCTTTTCTACTATAGAACCTGCAGATGTTTTCCCCGCAGTCCAACATGTACTCAATGAATATCGCCAAACAGTAGAAAACCTGCTGAGTGCAACGGATCAATACACTTGGGACAACCTGTGCCAACCTTTAGAAGAAGCCAGTGATAAGCTTTCTCGTGTTTGGTCGCCAGTTAGTCATTTACACTCGGTGAAAAACAGCCCAGAACTGCGCGAAGAGTATGAAAAATGCTTGCCGTTACTGTCTGAATTCAGTACTTGGATGGGGCAACATGAGCCTTTATATCAAGCATATAAGTCATTAAAAGAAGGTGCTGAATTTAATTCCCTTAACCAAGCTCAACGTAAGTCCATCGAAAATACCTTACGTGACTTTGAATTATCAGGCATTGGCTTACCCGTTGAAAAACAGCAACGTTATGGTGAAATCGTTGCACGTTTGTCGGAGATAGCATCTAAATTTAGCAATAACGTTCTTGATGCTACCATGGGTTGGAGTAAACTCATTAAAGATGAAAACGAATTAGCGGGCATGCCAGAAAGTGCAATTGCTGCAGCAAAAGCCATGGCTGAATCAAAAGGTGAAGAAGGCTACTTACTCACCCTTGATATGCCAAGCTATTTACCTGTTATGACCTATGCTAACAACGCAGAATTACGCCGTGAGATGAGCTATGCATATAGCACCCGTGCGTCGGACCAAGGCCCAAATGCAGGTAAATGGGATAATAGCGAATTAATTGATGAACTGATGGCTTTACGCCACGAACTAGCGCAATTATTAGGTTTTAAAAACTACGCAGAAAAATCCCTAGCGACCAAAATGGCCGAATCGCCAGAGCAGGTGCTGAATTTCCTCAATGATTTAGCCGACCGTGCTCATCAGCAAGGGGAAAATGAGCTGGCTGAACTGACCTCTTTTGCTAAAGAACATTATGGTATTGATAAGCTTGAGTCTTGGGATTTAGCCTATTACAGCGAAAAACAAAAACAGCATAAATTCTCATTAAATGATGAGCAGTTACGCCCTTATTTCCCTGAACAGCGCGTCCTGAATGGGTTATTCGAGGTTGTTCATCGTATCTATGGTTTAACCGCCAAAGAACGCAATGACATCGAAACATGGCATAAAGATGTGCGTTTCTTTGAACTCTATGACGAAACCAACACTCTGCGCGGTAGTTTCTACCTTGACCTCTACGCTCGTGAACACAAGCGTGGTGGGGCTTGGATGGACGATTGTGTGGGTCGTATGGTGCATAAAGATGGCTCGTTACAAAATCCTGTCGCTTACTTAACTTGTAACTTCAACAAGCCACTCGGTGATAAACCCGCACTGTTTACCCATAATGAAGTCACTACCTTATTCCATGAATTTGGCCACGGCTTACATCATATGTTAACACAAATTGATGTTGCAGATGTCGCAGGGATTAACGGGGTGCCATGGGATGCCGTCGAGCTACCAAGTCAATTTATGGAAAACTGGTGCTGGGAGCCCGAAGCCCTCGAATTTATTTCTGGCCATTATGAAACAGGCGAACCATTACCAACAGAAATGCTCAATAGCATGTTAGCGGCGAAGAATTACCAGTCAGCCATGTTTGTTCTGCGTCAGTTGGAATTTGGTCTATTTGACTTCACCTTACACGCTGAATATGACCCAGCAAAAGGTGCGCAAGTCATGCCAACGTTATATGCAATTAAAGACAAAGTCGCTGTCGTACCCTCCCCTGAATGGTCACGTTTCCCACATGCCTTTAGCCATATCTTTGCGGGGGGATACGCCGCAGGTTATTACAGCTACTTGTGGGCAGATGTACTCGCGGCAGATGCATACTCACGCTTCAGTGAAGAAGGTATCTTTAATCGTCAAACGGGTCAGTCCTTCCTCGACAATATCCTAAGTCGTGGGGGTTCTGAAGAGCCAATGGCGCTGTTTGAACGCTTCCGTGGTCGTAAACCAGAACTCGATGCGATGTTAAAGAGCTATGGTATCCATGGCTAATGACATTGCGATCCAGTTGATCTGTGAAGAGGGTGCCGATCCCGGCACGCTCTCTCAACTTTCTGAAAAATGGCAGCTTTCTCATACCCCTGATGCCGTTATGGCTGTCGTGCTTACGCCTGAAAATTTACAACTGCGTAAGCTAGATGAACCTAAATTAGGGGGAATTTTTGTCGACTTCGTCTCTGGGGCTATGGCCCATCGCCGTAAATTTGGAGGGGGTCGTGGTGAAGCGGTCGCCAAAGCTGTGGGAATCAAAAAAGATTATATTCCCGATGTGGTTGATGCCACTGCTGGCCTAGGGCGTGATGCCTTTGTTCTCGCCGCTCTCGGTTGCCATGTCCGCATGTTGGAACGTCACCCTGTGGTTGCTGCCCTATTAGACGATGGCTTACAACGGGGCTATCAAGATGCAGAAATTGGCCCATGGTTACAAGAGCGAATGTCATTGATCCATGCATCCAGTATTACCGCTCTGAGTGAAATAACCCACGCGCCTGATGTTATCTATCTCGACCCGATGTACCCTCATCGGCAAAAAAGTGCTTTAGTGAAGAAGGAAATGCGAGTATTTCAGTCATTGGTGGGAGCAGATGATGATGCAGATTCATTATTAGCCCCTGCGATTACTTTGGCTAAACGTAGGGTAGTTGTTAAGCGCCCTGACTATGCAGAGCCCCTTGCGGGACAAAAAGCGCCATCAGCGATTACCACTAAAAACCATCGGTTTGATATCTATCCATGCATTAAAAATAACGAATAAACGTAACGGCGAAGGGCGTATGTACAGGTGAATTTATCAGTATGATACAGCCGCCCTTTCGCGTACGTTTTGAGGTCAGAGAATTACAACACACCCTGCCCAAGCATTGCATCAGCGACTTTTACAAAGCCCGCGATATTAGCACCTTGAACATAGTTTGTTTGTTTCTCTTCGCCACCGAATTCCACACAGTGCTGGTGAATATCCAACATGATATGGTGTAGACGAGCGTCAACTTTTTCTGCTTTCCAACCTAGACGAGCCGCATTTTGAGCCATCTCAAGACCTGACGTTGCCACACCACCTGCATTAGCCGCTTTACCTGGAGCAAACAGCACTCCCGCTTCAAGGAACAGTTCGGTTGCAGGGATCGTCGTTGGCATATTAGCCCCTTCAGCGACCGCTTTAACACCATTTTTGATTAACACTTTTGCTGCATCAACATCCAGCTCATTTTGTGTTGCACATGGCAAAGCAATATCGACAGGCACATTCCATGGCTGCTGGCCCGCTAAGTAAGTTAAGCCAAACTCTTTTGCATATTCTTCAATACGACCATAGTTGTTTTTGATTTCTTCCAAACGTGCAAGTTTTTCTGTTGTAAAACCGTCTTCATCAACCACAGTACCGCTTGAATCAGAAGCTGTAACCACTTTAGCGCCAAGCTCCATACATTTTTCAATGGTGTACTGTGCAACGTTACCTGAACCGGAAACTGCTACACGCATCCCTTCAAAGCCTAGGCCATGGCGTTTTAGCATTGCATTTGTGAAATAAACCAAACCGTAACCGGTTGCTTCAGGGCGAATTAAACTACCACCAAAAGACAATCCTTTACCGGTGAATACACAAGAAGTGTCATTAGACAGTTTTTTCATCATACCTGTCATAAAGCCCACTTCACGTCCACCCACACCAATATCCCCCGCAGGGACGTCAGTATTAGAACCAATATGGCGATAAAGTTCTGTCATCAATGCTTGGCAAAAACGCATCACTTCGCCATGGCTTTTACCTTTAGGATCAAAGTCAGAGCCACCTTTACCACCACCCATTGGCAATGTGGTCAGGGCATTTTTCAGTGTTTGTTCAAAGCCTAAGAATTTCAGAATGGATAAATTCACAGATGGATGAAAACGCATACCACCCTTGAATGGGCCGATTGCAGAGCTAAATTGTACACGCCATGCACGGTTGACTTGAACTTTACCTTGGTCGTCTACCCAACACACTCGAAATTGAATCACACGTTCAGGTTCAACAAAACGCTCAAGTAATGCTTGGTCACGATACTTCGCATTTTGCTCTAAGAACGGCCAAAGGGAAGTGAATACTTCACGTACCGCTTGTAAAAATTCAGGTTGAGAAGGGTCTCTTTTTTGGACAGACTCCAAGAACGAAGATAGTGATTGTGTCATCTATGTCTTCCTTTTTAACATGTAGTTGTTGTGATGTGCCTCACTCTTTCTTATCATTATTTTTAGGAAATGTGAGGTTGATTTGCGTTTGCCTATTGAATATATCATTAGTTTGTATTCTAAATTCAAGGTTTTTTTTCACTCTATAGCAAAATAAATTGCTTGACCTGCCAATAACTACCTCAAAATACATATTTTGAAACAAAAAAAACGCCTGCATAAGCAAGCGTTTTTAGTGAATAATATTTCAAATGGCGTAATATGGATTATTCTTCATCATCATTTAGTGGTACAATCAACATATCCACATGGACTGTATTGATTAGCTGGCGAGCAGACGACATCAGCTTGCTCCAGAAATCTTGGTGGTGCCCACAGACCACTAAATCCATATTGTATTTTTTAATGGCATCGACCAGTACTTGGCCTAGATCACCGCTACCGCTGAGTGTTTCTTGAATTTCATAACCTGCACCTGCAGACAAATCCTTCAGAGCATTACGCGTTTCATCAGTAATACGTTGCTGCATGTCACCAAGATTGACATCAATAAGACCGGTATAGAGGTCTGAATAGTTAACATCAACATGGATCATAGATACTTTGGCCCCGTAAGGTTTTGCCATAGAGACAGCCTTATCCAGTAATACTTTACTTTCAGGTGATAAATCTACCGCAACGAGAATATGTTTGTAAGCCATAAGTAAACTCCTTCCGAATGCTGATTATCTGGTGGTTATGCCTTCACCACATCTTTATGAATACTATACCTGCTAATTGTGATTATTAAGTGTTGCTTTGATCACATCTAAGCAGATTAACCTTAAAATCATCACTTCATATAACATTTTATAAAACAATAACATCATTCATTCAATATTAATATATTGCCCTAAAAAATTCGAGTTATGGAGACTCTTTAGCTTAGTAAAACAACAAAGTTGCCCAGCAAACTGTGATATTAAAGTTCAGTAACTCAGGTTTATTTTCTTCAATATAAACAAAAGGTCATCACAAATTTACGCTAATTGCACTTTTTTTAAACAATAATTTATCCTACAATAAAATAACTGAGTATAAGTATAATTTTTCTGCTGTATTTCCTTTGCGACAATTGCTGTGAGCTTGAGCTAGGTTCTAAGGAGAGGATTATGTTCAGTATGATTGCATTGTTTTGGGCATTATGCATTTTGTGCATCTTAAATATGATGCGGTACTTTTCTTCCGTTCGTGTTCTATTGTCTATTTTAAGGGATTCAGACCCTCTGCTTTATCAATCCGTTGATGGTAATGGTTTTTTTACTACACACGGCCAGCTAAACAAACAACTCCGGTTAGTTCGATACATAAATAACAAACAATACCTTGAACATTATGACCCTGAAGTTATTTTGCGTTGTGAGCGAATCCGTAAGCAATTCATGATGATAAGCAGGCTCAGCATACTTGTTATCGTGAGTTTAGCGTATTTATTGATAACAGGTTAACTATGATCGTAACTTTCTAATGAAAAAATAGTGATGGCCTTTCGATCATCACTATTTTGTATATGTAGATTACTGTGTTCATGTAACTGTTAAAGGCTCCATACTCATGTATGAAGCCAAAATTAGCGCGACTAGATAAACAACAGCGATAGCCAGTATAAACCGCCGGATAACACAATGGACACCGGTAAAGTTAATAACCATGCTAGCGCAATGCTTTTAATGGTTTTTGTTTGTACACCACCACCATCGACAACCATCGTACCCGCCACTGCAGAAGATAAAACCTGCGTTGTTGAAACTGGCATACCAGTATAACTTGCCACACCGATAGAGACTGCCGCAGTTACCTGAGCAGATACACCTTGCGCATAAGTCATACCTTTCTTACCAATTTTCTCACCAATGGTCACAGCAACACGCTGCCAACCAAACATGGTGCCTAATGATAATGCTAAAGCAACCGCAATAATGATCCACAATGGTGCATATTCAACGGTATACAGCAAATCATTACTGAGTTTTTTCAGTAAGCTGGCATCTTTGGAACTGGTTTCTGGTAATTTTGCAACCGCATTCGCAGTATCAGAGATACACATCAGCAAACGGCGTGCGTGGTTACGTTGGTCTGGCGTCAGCTCTTCATAACTTTGAATGCCATCAAGCATCGTTTGCGCTTGATTTAAAATAGCGCCAGTACGTGTGCTATCACAATGGAATTCACCACCGAGTTCATCACTACTTACTGCAACGGTCGGGGCATTTTCTATTGCATGGTTTAACGCTGGTTTATGTGTTTCATAGTATTGTTGCAGGTGGACAACCGCATCATGTGTTTTTGCGATGTCATAACCGTTAGAATTCATATTCATAACGAAACCTGCTGGAGCAACACCAATTAGCACCAGCATGATAAGACCGATGCCTTTCTGGCCATCGTTCGCACCATGGGAGAAACTCACCCCAACTGCTGACAAAATCAACGCAGTACGGGTCCAGAATGGCGGCTTACGCTTACCATCTTTTTTCTCACGTTCCGCAGGTGTTAAGTGAATACGACGACGTTTCTTTGTGCCACTCCAATAACGGCGCAAAAAGAAAATCATCAAACCGGCAATCACAAAACCGATAGCGGGAGACAAAATTAATGACATGAAAATACTGATCATTTTCGGTATATTCAAGGCATCAACGACAGACGAATCAGTCACAATCGCGTTGGTTAAGCCCACCCCGATTATCGCCCCGATAAGTGTGTGTGAACTGGAAGCAGGAATACCTAAGTACCAAGTTCCAAGGTTCCAAATAATTGCAGCCAAGAGCAATGAGAAAACCATTGCAAGGCCGTGAGCTGAGCTCACATTAAGCAAGAGGTCTGTTGGTAAGAGGTGGACAATGGCATATGCAACGCTCAACCCTCCCAGCAAGACACCAAAAAAGTTAAAAACCCCTGCCATGACAACTGCGAACTGAGCCCGCATTGCTCTGGTATAAATAACCGTTGCTACCGCGTTAGCGGTGTCATGGAAGCCATTTATAGCCTCATAGATCAGCACAAACAACAGTGCCAGAACTAATAATAGACCTGTATGAAATTCTAAACCTGTAAAAAGATGTAGCATAGACGTTAAGCCATTATATGTTGGACATGAACGCGGCGCATTATCAGTGACAAACGCTGGCGGTGGAAGCAAAATCTAACCTTTTTTTGATTTAACTACCCATCAAAAAAGTACCTCATAGCAATTACTCCATATATTTCAATGAATTGCAGCAATCAAGGTTATTCTGAATTTTTGAAACTTTTTAACGATATTTCCAGAAAATAATCATTGTTTGCTTTTTTTAGACGAATTTCTCTAATTATAATACGTCCTGTATAGTTTTCATCAGTTCTTCCTCAAAGCTTTACATTACAATCTCGATGAGATGACGTAAAATATCCCAGTTATCAATGTAATTATGCTTAAAATCAAACATATATAGAGACACTTATTGTGAAAAATTTCGACGTTATTATTTTAGGTGCTGGCGCAGCAGGTTTATTTTGTGCCTCACACTCTGGCAAACGCGGTTTGAAAACGCTAGTGGTTGATAACGGGAAAAAATTAGGCAGGAAAATATTGATGTCCGGTGGCGGACGCTGCAATTTCACTAATATGTATACAGAGCACAGTAATTACATTTCTACGAACCCGCACTTTTGTAAGTCAGCACTTGCTCGCTATACACAGTGGGATTTTATTGCCTTAGTCGCTAAATATAATATCCCTTATCATGAAAAAACCTTAGGGCAGCTTTTTTGTGATAATAGCGCACAAGATATCGTCGATATGCTGCAAAGTGAGTGTAACCTACCTAATATCACTATTAAGTTACGCAGTGAGGTCACTGCCGTTGACAAAATAGATGATGGTTTTTTAGTCACGATTAACGGCTCTCAAGTAAGTACCCACTCACTTGTCGTTGCAACCGGCGGCTTATCGATGCCTGGTTTAGGTGCAACCCCCTTTGGCTATCGCCTTGCGGAACAGTTTGGGCATACTATTATTCCAACACGAGCAGCACTGGTGCCCTTCACTTTACATAAACCCCTTTTAGAAACATTGCAGGTACTTTCAGGCATCTCTGTCCCTGCAACGGTAACAGCAGCAAATGGCACCGTATTTAAAGAAAATATTTTATTCACCCATCGGGGGCTTTCTGGTCCAGCCATTTTGCAAATATCCAGCTACTGGAACCCTGGTGAGTACGTAAGTATTAACTTACTTCCCGATATTGCCGTAAATGATTTTATCGCTTCAGAGAAACACCAGCACCCAAATCAATCGTTGAAAAATACCTTAGCAAAAATACTACCTAAACGGCTAATTGAGATATTACAAGCTCAAGGGCAAATCCCTGAATGTGCGCTAAAACAGCTTAACCATCCTCAAATTGAAGCGTTGCACACCACATTACACCAATGGCAGGTACAACCTAATGGAACGGAAGGGTACCGCACAGCTGAAGTAACATTAGGTGGCGTTGATACTCACGAAATATCGTCTAAAACCATGCAATCGCTTAAAGTGTCTGGCCTGTACTTTATTGGTGAGGTGATGGATGTAACTGGCTGGCTCGGAGGTTATAATTTTCAATGGGCATGGAGTTCCGCAGCTGCATGTGCGGAAAGCTTGCCTCTCCCTTTTACAGAATAATAGAAAAAAGACTGGAAACACACTCAGTCTTAACCTGACGCTTAACGGAATTGTTCCGTTAAGCGTATCCTCCTGTATTGATGCCCAGAAAATCTTAATCCATTGAAAAATAATGGTTAATATTTAATTTCATATAAATCATATAATTGCAGTTTTAATTATAAGATATATTATTTTGGTTAAAAATAATGCTTTACAAACGATATTGATAACCATTATCATTATCATCACTTCCTCGATAGGGTTACTTAGTCACCCTTTTGCAGGGGGTACGACATTGCTCACATTGCTTCCAGTGTTTACTTTAGCCAGCCTTGCGCTGGCTATTTTTTTATTTACCCCACAATTCTCTGCAATCACTACCTATCTTGTTCAAATTTTTTGGATCCTATGGTTAATGGGAGCTACTTTTCTCTGTGTGTAAATTGGTTAAACTGTCATCAATACATTTAGAGCGAGTTCAACCAAGGTTGAAATCCGTACAGGAGAGAACACGATGATTTATTTACGCAAAGCAAACGAACGTGGTCATGCAAACCATGGATGGCTCGACAGTTGGCATACTTTTTCATTCTCTAGCTACTATGATGAGCAATTTATGGGCTTTTCTGCACTGAGAGTGATTAACGAAGACTTTATTACTGCGGGCCAAGGGTTTGGAACCCACCCCCATAAAGATATGGAAATATTGACCTATGTGCTCAATGGGACTGTCGAACATAAAGACAGCATGGGCAATATGGAGCAAATCCCTGCGGGTGAATTCCAAATTATGAGTGCGGGTACGGGTATTCGTCATTCTGAATACAACCCAAGCAATGAAGAAGAGCTACACCTGTACCAAATTTGGATCATTCCTGAGAGAACGGGTATTGAGCCACGTTATGAGCAAAAACGGTTCGATTCCAAAGATGGCAAGCAATTGGTGCTATCACCGGATGCACGTGATGGCTCATTAAAAGTTTATCAAGATATGGAACTGTGGCGCTGGGCATTACCTGCAAATGAAACACACACTCATGCGGTCGCTGATAAGCGAGTTGTATGGATTCAAGTCGTCAAAGGGAATGTGGAAATCAATGGCCAAAAAGCAACCACCAGCGATGGTTTAGCTATTTGGCAAGAAACAGCACTCACCATCAAAGCAAGTGAAGATAGTGAAATCCTGTTGTTTGACTTACCATCCGCAGAATAATCATTTTCACAACAAAAAAGGCTCTACATTGGTAGAGCCTTTATTATTTATTGATTCACAAAACTAATTACAGTTTTGGCCCGGCTTTCACCAGTGCAGCACCTGCTGGCGTGTCCGTGTACTTATCAAAGTTATTCACGAAACGTTCTGCTAAGTCTTGCGCTTTTTCATCCCACTGCGCTTTGTCTGCATAAGTATTACGTGGGTCAAGGATATTGGTATCCACACCCGGTAATGCTGTTGGGACTTCTAAATCGAACACAGGCAGTTTAATCATGTCCGCTTTTTCGATATCACCACTTAAAATAGCATCGATGATGGCACGAGTATCTTTGATGGAGATACGTTTGCCTGTACCGTTCCAGCCTGTATTCACTAAGTAAGCTTTCGCGCCAGCCGCTTCCATACGTTTAACTAATACTTCAGCGTATTGTGTTGGGTGCAATGATAAGAATGCAGCGCCAAAACATGCAGAGAATGTCGGAGTCGGTTCCGTCACACCACGCTCTGTCCCTGCTAATTTCGCGGTAAAGCCTGATAGGAAGTGGTACTGCGTTTGTTCAGGCGTTAAACGAGAAACAGGTGGCAACACACCAAATGCATCTGCGGTTAAGAAGATAACTTTTGTTGCATGGCCCGCTTTAGAAACAGGTTTTACAATGTTGTCAATGTGGTAGATTGGATAAGAAACACGGGTGTTTTCCGTTTTTGAACCATCATTGAAATCAACTGTACCATCTGCCAACACCATCACGTTTTCCAATAACGCATCACGTTTGATAGCACCATAGATGTCTGGCTCAGCTTCTTTAGATAAGTTGATAGTTTTTGCGTAGCAACCGCCTTCAAAGTTGAATACGCCGTCATCATCCCAACCGTGTTCATCGTCACCAATTAACTTACGTTTTGGATCGGTAGAAAGTGTGGTTTTACCTGTTCCAGATAAACCAAAGAAAATGGCGACATCGCCTTTTTCGCCGACGTTAGCAGAACAGTGCATAGATGCAATGCCTTTTAATGGCAGCAGGTAGTTCATCATAGAGAACATACCTTTCTTCATTTCGCCACCATACCAAGAGCCACCGATCAGTTGCATGCGCTCTGTTAAGTTGAACGCAACAAAGTTTTCTGAATTCAAACCTTGTGCTTCCCAATTCGGGTTAGTACATTTCGCGCCGTTCATGACGATGAAATCAGGTTCGAAGCCCACTAGCTCTTCATCTGATGGGCGAATGAACATATTTTTAACGAAATGCGCCTGCCATGCAACTTCAGTGATGAAACGTACTTTTAGACGAGTGTCGGCGTTCGCACCACAGAATGCATCAATGATAAACAAACGTTTACCAGACAGTTGTTCAGTCACTAAATGTTTGAGATCCGCCCAAACTTCTTGTGACATCGGTTTGTTGTCGTTTTTACCTTTACCTTGGTCTGCCCACCAAACAGTATCGCGAGTCACGTCATCACGTACAATATATTTATCTTTTGGTGAACGACCAGTAAAGATACCTGTATCAACCGCAACAGCACCTAAAGTGGTTACTGTTCCACGCTCATAACCTTCAAGTCCTGGCTTAGTTTCTTCCGTGAATAATAGCTCGTAACTTGGGTTATAAACCACTTCAGCTACATCATGAATACCGTACTTTTCAAGTTCCTTCAGGGTAATGCTTTTAGCGCTCATTATATTGCTCCTGGTAAACATAATTAATCTGCGGATGATCATAATTCTTTACGACTAATTAACAGCGATTGCTATCAAAGAATTGAAAATGTATAATTTTTTTTAATTCATAATGAGACTTAGAGCACGTAATAATGCTTTAAAATTATAAAAAAAGGGTGCAGAATTGCACCCTTGTCACATAATTAGGTTGCTAAATCGTATCAGTGAAGTTGCTGATTTAGCTCATTATTTAACCCTTGAAGATCGGATTCAATAAATACGTAATGTGAGCCACAAAATTCACACTCCATATCAATTTTTCCATCTTTGTGTAAAATATCGATAACATCTTCCTTCGGTAACGTCGCTAATGTACTTTCGCAACGCTCCCTTGAACAAGTACAACGAAACTCGACAGATTGTGGGTCATATAACGTGACATCTTCTTCATGATAAAGACGGTGTAAAACCTCTTTCACATCCAATGAACTCAGCTCTTGGCCTTTAATTGTGGCTGTCAGTTGCACTAAGTGGTCAAAGAACTCATGGCTTGTTTCATTTGCTGCTGGTAAAACTTGCAACAACATGCCACCTGCACTTGGTTTCCCATCTACTTCACCCACACGAATGAATAAACGGGTTGGCAATTGCTCTGACTGGCGAAAATAGGCATCAATGCTTTCTTCAATAGAATCCCCTTCGATCGCCACAATTCCTTGATAACGTTCACCTTGATTCGGTGTGATGGTAATCACCATAAAACCATTACCAATCATCTGCTTCAGAGTGCTACCAGCCACAACAGGGCCATCTACACGTGCAACACCACGCATCTGTTGTAAATTATTACCATTGATAACCGCCAGATTAACCGGCCCATCCCCTTGAATTTGGACAGTAATATCACCATCGAACTTCAACGTTGCCGTCAATAAACTGGTAGCAACAAGTAACTCACCTAACAAACCTTTCACCGCTGTTGGGTAGTCATGGTTTTCTAAAATATGTTCAAAGGTTTCATCAACACTGATCATTTCCCCACGAACGGAATGTTGCTCAAATAAAAAACGGTGGAGTAAGTCTTGGTTTGCCATAATATCTCTCTATTGCTCGGGCTGTTGCTCAGGCCGTCATCAAGACGACTCATGAGAATTTGTTTGTTTAAACTTTAATAGAGTACGCCGTTCTTTCTTATCTGGACGTCGCTCTGGATGTGGCATCGTCAGTGCATTCATCTTACGCGCTTGTGCCATTTTCTCTCGTTGTTCAATACTTTCTACGGTTTCACAGTACAGCAACTGTGCTTCCGGCGCGCCTTTACGCTGGCTACTAATTTGCATGATTTCAACCGTCCGTTCATCATTACCTTGTCGAAGCTTAACGATTCCGTGTAGCTCAACAATCTTCCCGGGCTTAGTTCTTTGCCCATTATAATGAACTTTACCACCTTCAATCATTTCACGGGCGACTGCACGCGTTTTATAAAACCGCGCAGCCCACAGCCATTTATCAAGGCGAACAGGTTCTATAGTGGATTGATTCATGGTGCCTCCTCAACATAAGTCTGAATCAAACTAAGAAGAGGCTCCCTCTATTTTCGGGATGATACTATCGACGATAGGAAGGGGGATTAGCCTCAAAGCATTTATCATAATATTCTGTGATATTACGCAAACGCTTCTTATTATTCAAAACACGTAGCACAATCAACGAACCATTTAACAAAGCACACACTAACAAAAATAGGATAAAAATCGCACTACGTATATACTGAGATACCACTTTTGCATTGGGCTCTTCATGCAACACAATTTGCAATGTGCCATTAGCATCTACTGATAAACTCGTAATGACCCCTTCAATATTGAACGGTGTATTGATTAGAAGATTTGATAACCTTTGCAATTCTTGCCAACGCTGTAATGGCGATAACTCATTAAAAGAAGCTCCCGGTATCGAATCGACTAAAGGCTTATTTTCATCACTAATTAATAAAACACCTCCAGGAGGAGGACTATTAATTTTACGCACTTCTTTCTCTATTTCTGTTTTGATAAAATCATATATGGTGTCTTCCACAATGTTTTCCAAGGCCTCAGCGCTACCCGCACGCAATAAAACATGGGCCCCTTTTAATTTCCCAGTCGACGCTTTCTGTACTAAAGCAGGCCAATCCTCTGTACTTCCTAGATTAGTCAGCGCATTTTTTAATTTTAGGCAATTATCAGAATTATGGCACAGTTGTTCTGTTCCCATAATGATAGCCGAAAAATCAAAGATAATATTCATCCCTGACTTCATAATATCGCGCTGTAATCTTGGATTAACTCCTGCCGAGTTTTTATCTGGATGCAATTGGCTTTTGACGGTATCAAGCAATGATATCGAACGTTCAACAACCTCAGATTGAGGCTCGGTCAGTAAACTTACATCATTCCAATAAATCCCCGAACAATCAAATGGCACAAATTGTGCTTGGTTTTCTTTATTAAAATTCGGTGGGCGATAACACATCCCTTTACCTTGGGCAACTAATGTATCCCCAATTTTGATCTGACGGGAAACGAGGTCCTTAGGGTCCTCAACCTTAATTTTCTCTGTACCACCTAACCAAGCAAAACCCAGTTTTATCGGTAACCCCATCGGTTGATATGCAAATATCAAGGCCATCGTTAATAATGCCCCAACTAACATCAACACATTCTTTTTGAACCGCTTATATGGGTAATAACGTTCTTCTTCATGCAAAGAAAGATACTTACCGAGTCTAACCACCTCACCCGTCGTATAAAAATCAATATTAACGGCTTGGTTTTCTTCGTATTTTAAATAATTCGCCCAATGGCTGGGGTAGTGCAAATCAATACCCGCAATAGAGGTATTTGTGGAATATTTTTTATCAAGCTCGCCATAAAGCTCCCAGCGCTTTGGTTGACCGTGAATACATTGAATATCTTGATATTTTCGAGGAAACATCCTAGAGCGAAAGAGAACAAGTAACCCAATAACAAACGTAATCATTGTAATCACCAACCCCGATTCCTGTAATAACGGGATTGAGACGAGGGTTAAATAACCAAATAAAAAACTTAGGCAAATAATCGCGGCACCAAGCCAACCTGTGGCGTTGTGTAATCGATGCTCTTCTGCCGTCTCTTTACGAACTTTCAATCGTTCAATACTATGTTGACCACGTTCTTGTATAGCCGCATCAGGCCATGTTGAATCGAGTGGTACGCCTGTTTGCCATTCACTACTGAAATCTTTCAGCGAATGGCTATTCATTGAAATAATCAATGGTAAGTGGTCTGTTTCTACTATATCCATGACATTTTGGCGTTGCAAAAACGGTTCAAGCTGTGAAGGGAGCTGAACTTCAATGGTATCAATAAAATAACGCCAGCTATTTCCCTGCTCTTGGCGCAAATTAAAACGCGTTAATGAATGGCAAATTGTTGCTATTGTTGAATTTTTTTTGATTTGCCATGGATGTTGAGAAGAATTTATTGATACAGCAGAGCAATAATTTAAATACTGAGAGATGGTTTGGTAATCTGAATCAATCATTTTTCTAAATGATGGTGACGCTACAGAGGGTATTTGATAGACGCCAGAACGCCGCCCCCGCCTAAAATATAGGAAGGAAGCCATTATAGTCAGGCTAATAACAATTATAGCCGTTATAATGACATGGTTCAGCATTGTTTCCCCAATGAAAAATGAATAAGAAAAGCATATCAACCATCAGGCTTTCTAAAAATAAGCCAATTCCTATTCTATTTAGGATTTTTATTTTAAATTACAACATCTTGTAAAAAATTTTTTTATTTATTCATCCGTGCTATTTTTGAACGACGATTATACTAACAGCATTTTATCGACTCGATAATATCTATCATTTTATTTTGATATAGGTCATAGTTGTACGGTGATTTCAAAATACGGGCAGTACTAAGTACAACGCGTCTCGTAAATCAATGAAATATGCTTTTAGCAATAGATTTCACTCATCCTGTTCGGAAATCGTTATGACAGAGTTAAAAAAACCAAAAATCTTGAATATTCAAGATGTTGCTCAATCAAAATTATTCAGCATTCAATCAGTTGACCTCGAATTTAGTAATGGCGAAAAACGAGTCTATGAAAGAATGCGGCCCGCAAAACGTGAAGCGGTTCTTATTGTTCCTATCATGGGTGATAACCTCATCCTCATTCGCGAATACGCTGTCGGAATTGAAAGCTATGAATTAGGCTTTCCCAAAGGTGCTATCGACCCCGGTGAAATCGCCATTGAAGCAGCCCAACGTGAACTCAAAGAAGAAATAGGTTATGGCGCTAATCACATTGTTCAGCTCGCCAAACTTACGATGTCACCATCATACTTCTCAAGTAAAATGAACATTCTTATCGCTCAAGACTTATACAGCGAAAAACTCGAAGGAGATGAGCCAGAACCACTACAACAAGAGCTATGGCCAATATCTCGAATGATGGAATTACTGGAACACCCTGATTTCAACGAAGCTCGGAATATTAGCGCACTTTTCTATCTAGAACGTTACTTAAAAAGTAGTAAGTAAAAACACTTATTATTGTATCAGCTGTATGTGATTTCCATAACCAATTATTAATATTGGCACATAATCGCCTGATATATTAAATGTCTCTATAGAAAACACCCCATGTTTTAAATCAACAATGGGGTGCTAATTGAGAGAGTTTAGCCAACAATAATTTTAAAATAGCTCTTGGCTAGCCCCACCTTCCGTAGAAATTGTCGTGCCTACCTCTTGTACAGCATGTTCTTTCGGTTCCGTTCCTTCAATAAAATACTCACGACGGGAAGAACCTAACTTACCTGTCCGGCTATCAATGGATACAGAAATAACCCCTTTTGGCGGCTTCATTGTTTTCACAGGTACTCCATCCAAAATAGACTTCATAAAGTCGTCCCACATTGGCTGTGCGCTTTTAGCACCCGCTTCACCACGACCTAGTGTACGCCTATTGTCATCAAAACCTATCCATGCTGAAGCCACAACATCTGGACCATAGCCAGAGAACCAAGCATCTTTCGAGCTATTCGTTGTTCCTGTTTTCCCACCAATATCACGCCGACCACCTAAGTCTCTCGCTGCACGCCAACCCGTACCAGACCAACCAGGCTCACCATAGATATTAGTCATCATCGCATCCCTAATTAAGAATGCGAGTGGGGTA
The DNA here is from genome assembly GCF_028482485.1 of Providencia sp. PROV116. Taxonomy (NCBI): domain Bacteria; kingdom Pseudomonadati; phylum Pseudomonadota; class Gammaproteobacteria; order Enterobacterales; family Morganellaceae; genus Providencia; species Providencia sp. PROV116. The sequence goes on from NZ_JAMPQO010000016.1 coordinate 20,228, forward strand.
TTAATCACATGAGGCGCATATTGGTCACCGGAGTTCCCGCCTAGGTTAGATGCCGTTGTTAATTCCATTGTTGGCTCTTGTATGACGGCATCATCCCCCGATTGTGTAACTTCTTCGGTAGATTCATCATCAATACCTTTGCTCGCAATAGTGCGTTCAGTATCCCCATAGATCACCGGAATATCCGTACAATCCGGGCATGCTATTTTAGGATTAGCTTCGAAAATAACCTCATCATTATGATTTTCGATCTTCGAAATGTAGTATGGGTCAATCAAATACCCACCATTAACCATGACGGCATATCCACGAACCATTTGCATTGGTGTAAATGATGGCGCACCTAGCGCTAACGCCTCTGTACGGTTAATATTTTCCGCTGGGAAACCAAAGCGAGTCAAATAATCAGCGGCATAGTCCACACCCATGGCTCTCATTGCGCGAACCATCACAACGTTTTTTGATTGACCTAAACCTTGACGTAAACGAATAGGTCCATCATATCGAGGCGGTGAATTCTTAGGACGCCAATCAGAACCAGCGCCCGCATCCCAACGGCTAATCGGCACATCATTAAGTAATGATGATAATGTCAGGCCTTTATCCATCGCAGCGGTATACAAGAAAGGTTTAATATTCGAACCAACTTGGCGTAATGATTGGGTAACCCGGTTAAACTCACTCATATTGAAGTCAAACCCACCAACAAGCGCAATAATTGCACCGTCATTCGGATTCAAAGCAACAAAGGCAGCATTTACATCAGGCACTTGCCCTAACCACCAGTTATCTTTAACTTTTCGAACCCAAATTTGTTCACCCACTTGCATCACTGCATTTACGGCTCTTGGCGCGGCACCTTGCTGAGTATCTGAAATAAATTTACGCGCCCAACGCACTCCGGTCATTGTAATGGGGATTTGCGAACCATCAGCTAACATCACTTGTGCTTCTGAAGCCGTTGCAGATGTCACGACAGCTGGCATTAACGGCCCATAGACAGGCATTTTTTTCAATTTTTCGACAATCTGCTCTGCTGTCCAAGCCGTTTCATTCTGTTTCCATAAAACCTCGGCAGGACCGCGATAACCATGGCGAGTATCGTAGTCGATCAAATTATTACGAACTGCAGTTGTTGCTGCTTCCTGATCTTTGCGGATCACCGTAGTGTAAACTTTATACCCATCGGTATAGGCATCTTCACCATATTTATCAAACAAGGTTTGACGTGCCATTTCGGCTAAATACGGCGCAGAAAAATCGATTTTCGGCGCATGATACGAAGCAACTATTTTTTCATTTTTTGCTTGTTCATATTGGTCTTGAGTAATGTATTTTTCCTCAAACATACGAGAAAGAACCACATTACGACGATTTACTGCACGGTCATAAGAATACAGCGGGTTAAATGTAGAAGGTGCTTTTGGCAAACCCGCAATCATCGCGATTTCACTAAGCGTCAACTCATCCACTGTCTTACCAAAATAAACGTATGCAGCCGCCCCGACGCCATAAGCACGGTTACCTAAATAAATTTTATTCAGGTACAGCTCCATAATTTCATCTTTAGTAAAAATCTGCTCAATGCGAATAGCCAAAAAAGCCTCTTTAACTTTACGCATCAAGGTTTTTTCAGGACTTAAATAAAAGTTTCTCGCGAGCTGCTGAGTAATCGTACTGGCCCCCTGAGAAGCATGACCAGATGATGCCATGACAGTAATAGCACGAAAAATACCAATCGGGTCAATCCCGTGGTGATCATAAAAACGGCTATCTTCAGTTGCAATAAATGCTTTTATCATTAAAGGAGGAATTTCTGCCAGCGGTAAAGGAATACGACGTTTTTCCCCATATTGGGCAATCAATTCGTTATCCGCACTGTATACCTGCATTGGAACTTGCAGACGAATGTCTTTCATTGTTGCGACATCGGGTAACTCACCTTCGACATATTTATACATGCCATAAATCGAGGCGGTTCCCAAAAAAATGCAACAGAAAACAAGAATAAAAAAATATTTTACGAACTTCACCGGAAAATTCCCATGCTCGGCTAACAAGAGGGTTTAGATATCACTAACACACAGTATAAAGCTTATACAGCACAATAGAAAACGTAATTTATTTGTTAATGATAAGGAAATTAACTATGTATACATCAAAATGGAACATTGGGATCGACCTATATCGAGATAGAATACAGTTAGTCGCTGCAAAGCGGCGCAGACAATACTGGCATTTATGTGAATGTTGGCAGCAACAATTACCATTCGAATTAACGGATAATTCTAGCCATGAGCAACATAAAATTTTACTGGATATTTTATTACAATGGCGTCAGAAATTACCTAAAAAGTGTTCAGTATCCTTCGCATTACCTGCCGTTCGTACAATAAAACAACAAATTTCATTACCCAGTGAAATCAAATTGCCACAACCGGAATTAGGGTGGTACTTACAATCTCAAGCTGAAAAGCGTTTTTCTATGCACGCCCAAGAGCTGGCTATCGACTATCGCGTCATCAAACAACAAGTTTATTTTAATGGGGCTCGCCAGTCAGATATTACCTTTTGGCAAAATCTATTTACAGAAAGCGGATTTAACCTACTTGCTATTGATGTCGCCCCCATAGCTTTACGTTATGTGGCAAGAAATGCGGGTTTACCCGATGAATGTTGGGTTATTCATTACCGACAAGGTGAATGGCTTTGGTCAGGGCCAGTTAGCCAGCCAGCTAATTATAACCATTTACAAGATACTGATATACAAACACTTTATCACTTACTCCCTTTTCTCGAACAAGAAGATACTTCACCCACTTTACCTATCTACCTAATTACAGACCATCAACATATTCATCGTACTGCTGAGATAGCTCATTACTGGGAATTACGTCAAGCTTTTCAACAGCATAATATTAAATTACCGCAATTACTGGGGGATTTTGTGATTGCTACTGGCCTTGCTTTGCGTCATGGAGATATTTAACTGATGGAACTATACCAAGTTAATTTTCTCCCTTGGCGCCAACAGCAAATAAAAAAGAAGATACGAGAGTTTTTACTCTTTTGCTTTGTAGTTTGCTGTTCAGTAATTATAGCTTGTGTTTTTTTATTTTTATTTCAACAAATTGAAATAGATGACCTAAAAAATAGAAAGCATAATAGCCAACTGCAATACGAACAGATACAGCAATTAACATTGCAAATCACTGCTCAACAAACACAGATCAATAGTTTGATGAACAAAAAAAGACAGATAGATAGCATCATGGAAAATAACCAATTTTTACTTAGGCTATTACAAAATCTTTCAACTATAACCCCACCAAAAAGTTGGCTCACAAATCTACAGTTAATGGATAACAAAATAGAGATCAAAGCTAACAGTTATGATTTTCAAGATATCAATTCACTCGGCTTACAGCTTAAAAAACACCCTGGTTTGAGCGATATTCAATTGAAAAAAATCAGCCGAATGAATCAATTAAATCGTTTACACCTAACTGCTAAATACCAAGGGGAGCTCGATGAGTGAATCTACACATTCTTTTTGGTATCGCCCTTTTTGGCAACAAACGCTACCGGTTTGCTTCTTCATGGCTCTTTGTATCACTGCTGGATATTTTTTATACTGGAAAGAAAACCAAAATCAGATCATGGGATTAGCCACTGAGAACCTGAGTTTAACTGAAACAATTGCAAAAGAAACGAAAACTCTCCACCGCTCACCTTCATTGCAACAGCTAGAAAAGCAGGCTCAATTGTTAAAACAATCAGTTGATATTAACGAAGCCCCTCTTGAATTACTTACACAGTTAAATACTTTACTTTCTCGTTCTTCAGTCACACTTAATCAATTGCAATCCACAGATATCAATACCTATTTTATGGAGTTCCAAGGCAATTTTGCTGCTATTTATTACGTTATAGAGCAACTTCTTACTCTTCCTCAAACTCAGAGATGGCATTTTCATGACATAAAAATAATTTTAAAACAAGGAGTTATTGTTACCACCATCTCATTTTCTTTTTTCAACAACACTCTTGCTATCAAGGATGATAACCATAATGAATAGCTCACTAACTAACATTCACATGATAATTATTGGAGGACTCCTCTTTTTATCTTCATTTTTAGTCTCTGCCGAAGAAATTAGAGATCCCTTTGCACCACTTACCCCACCTTTAGTAATAGAAAATCAGCCCACTTCGGAGATTACAATAGCGCCGATAGCGCCAAGTAAAACACCACAAGCCGAAAAAATATTTAAATTAGTCTCAATCAATGTTCAAGAGGTTCGTCTCCTATTAGAACACCCTGATACGTCGTTATTATCAAAAAATGCATCTATCCATCACGATATCACGACAAACAGCCTCATTATTAAAGATGATCCAGACCGATTAGCACTGATTGATGAATGGATAAAACATAAAGATATGCCAAATAAACAAGTGCAAATCACCGCACATATCATTAGTAGCAGCCGAACTGCATTACAAGAATTGGGTTTAGAATGGGGAATGATGGCAGGGGGAAACCTGAGCGCTAATCATTTACATCGTTACAACCGTTACTCTTCAATATCCGGGCAATTTTCCTTCAATGTTCTTAGCCTTGGAGAGGGTTTACTTGAAATGAAACTTAAAGCATTAGAAAAAGAAAATTTGCTTTCTATTATTGCGAGTCCTCGTTTAGTTGCTTCACACCAACAACCCGCAAGTATTCAGCAAGGTACTGAGATCCCCTACGTCACCAGTAATGAAAAGAAAACGCACGTACAATTTAAAGATGCTGTACTCGGAATGGATGTCACTCCCGCTATTGTGCGTGATGAAAAAGTTGAGTTAAATCTAAAAATTAGTCATAACTCGCCTGATACTGCACTCACTAGCAGTCAACATCATCACTTGGCCATCAATAAGCAAGAAATCGCAACGACCGTCACTATCAAAAATAATGAAACCCTTATCCTTGGGGGAATTTTTCAGCAAAAACAAGAAAAAACAGAGACGGGGTTACCTTTTTTATCTCACATTCCTTTTCTAGGTACATTATTCACAAATACGGCAGAGCATATAGATAAACGTGTCCTTATCGTTTTTATAACACCAAAACTTATCAATATTTAATATAGAAAAAATAACGCATATACTTCAAATAGTTGAATAAGCAATAAGTCAAAGATGACAAAAAAAAATATTTTTTATGCCATAAACCTACCGGATAAATTTGACGCTGACGTCGTTTTAGCATACAAGGTTATCCATTGAGTGTTCTAACTATCCGTAGATTAAAGAACAAGCTGTCAGTCGCTTATAAAACAGCCACAATTAATGTTGCTCTACACTTAACAGAAATAACTTGCTGATACCAATAGCTAAAAACTGTTAAAAACCATGATAAACAAGGTATTAGACAACATAGACGGCTCAAATATAGAAACCTGCAATTTTAAATATGGCACTTTGCTTGCTTAGTGCCATATTTATATAGTTGCAATTCAGGTTGATGTATTGAGATAATTTTCTTATCTGATCTCACATCATCACTTATGAGGTTTCAGTTTAGGTCCCGCCGCTAATCTGATTGGCGGGGCGGGTAATCATTAACGAATAATCGTAGTAATACCAAAAAACATGGCAGAGAAACGCAATATCTTTCTGGTTGGACCAATGGGTGCTGGCAAAAGTACTATTGGCCGTCAGTTGGCTCAACAGCTTAATATGGAGTTTTTCGACTCTGATCACGAGATAGAAAAACGCACTGGCGCAGATGTAGGCTGGGTATTCGACCTTGAAGGTGAAGAAGGCTTTCGCGATCGCGAAGAAAAAATCATCAATGAGCTTACAGAGAAACAAGGCATTGTTTTAGCAACAGGCGGTGGCTCTGTTAAGTCCAAAGAGACCCGTAATCGCTTATCCGCTCGCGGTGTCGTTGTTTATCTTGAGACCACAATTGAGAAACAATTATCTCGTACACAGCGTGACAAAAAACGTCCACTACTACAAGTTGACGAACCTGCACGTGAAGTTCTTGAGAAACTGGCTGACGAACGTAATCCGATGTATGAAGAAATTGCTGATATTACCATTCATACTGATGAACAAAGCGCTAAAGTTGTTGCCAGCCAAATCATTGAACTATTAGAAAAAAACTAATTATTCATGGTGTTATTTTCAAAAATGAACTTAAGGTAAAGCAAGATGGAAAAAGTCACCGTCACTCTAGACGAACGTAGTTATCCAATCAATATTGCACCCGGCTTATATCAACAAACGGATGCATTTTGGCCATTAACTGCAGGTCAACGAGCAATGGTCGTGACAAATGAAACTCTTGCCCCTATTTATCTTGATAAGATAAAGCATGTTCTTGAATCTTCAGGTGTAAAAGTTGATACCATCATTCTACCGGATGGCGAACAATACAAATCATTATTCATTATGAATGATGTATTTACCGCATTACTTGAAAAACACCATAACCGTGACACCACCCTCATCGCTCTTGGTGGGGGCGTCATTGGCGACTTAACCGGTTTCGCAGCAGCAAGTTATCAGCGTGGAGTGCGTTTTATTCAAGTTCCTACGACCTTATTATCTCAAGTGGACTCTTCTGTCGGTGGTAAAACTGCCGTCAATCATCCATTAGGGAAAAATATGATCGGTGCATTTTATCAACCCGCTTCTGTCGTGATTGATCTCAACTGTTTAAAAACACTTCCCCCAAGAGAACTCGCCTCTGGTTTAGCTGAGGTCATTAAATATGGCATTATCCTCGATAGTGAGTTTTTTAGCTGGCTAGAAGATAATATCGATGCTCTCGTCGCTCTTGATGACCAAGCGATGGCTTACTGTATTCGCCGTTGTTGTGAATTAAAAGCACAAGTCGTTGCGGCAGACGAAAAAGAAACTAGTGGGTTACGTGCACTATTGAACTTAGGCCATACTTTTGGCCATGCTATCGAGGCGCATATGGGCTATGGCGTCTGGTTACATGGTGAAGCTGTCGCGGCTGGCATGGTTATGGCAGCAAAAACAGCTGAGCTACTTGGCCAATTTACTCCTGAACAAACACAGCGGGTGGTCACTCTTCTAGAACGTGCATCACTTCCCGTCACAGGCCCGTCACAAATGAAGCCCGATGATTATCTCCCACATATGATGCGAGATAAAAAAGTGATGGGTGGAAAACTACATTTAATTTTGCCTACCACTATCGGCCATTCGGAAATGCGTTCAGATGTTGATACGCAGACTGTCATTGCGGCAATATCATCCTGTATGTCATAAAACGAAGAAAAACCCGAATTTTTACTGACGTTTTAAAATGTTACTGGTAGATGTTCGCTAAAGTCGTTAAATTATACGGTATGCCTACGCCTATATACGAAACTCTGAAAAAGCGTATTATCAATACCACTTTGGCTAGCGTGGTATTACGAAAGGATATATGCTTTAAAATAAGCAGCGATGCCCTGCTTGGTCGTTAAGAGGTTGTACTGATAAGAGACATTTTATCTCTACTATAGGCAAATTTTATTCGGGAGAGGAAAATGGACGAATTTAAACCAGATAACCAGCCTCAAGGTCAAAATGATCTTAGGCCAGATACATCAGATAGACCGACAGGGCGCTCACGCCAATCATCATCTACTGCAAAACCTAAAATTGCACTCTCACGCCAACATATTATGATTGGTGTAGGTGTTCTGGTTCTATTGCTGCTCATTATTGCTATCAGCTCAGCTTTAAAGGCCCCTACAGAGCATGAAAAGCAACAAACAACGGGTGCAAATAATTCACAGAATATCGACTTATCGGGCTCCTCATCGTTGACAAATTCACAAGGTCAAACGTTATCAGGGCAACCGCAAGAAATTACCGGTTCACAAATCACACCGACACCAACCCAAGGAGAGCCTCAAACTCAACCAAATGGTCTGGGTGAGCGTATCGAAATACCTGGTGATGTCGTTGATGCCTTAAATCAAGGCCAAGTTTCTGTACCAAATACTAACCAACCACAAAATACGACACAGTTAACACCACCAACCGTTAAACCTGTCGAACAGCAACCCGTGGTAAAACCAGTTACACCAGAAAAAACACCTGCAAAACCCGTTGAGCAAAAACATCCTGTGCAGACTAAACAGCCAGCGAAACCTGCATCAACAGCAAGTAGCCAAGGTAGTAATATCATGTCTGCGCCAGCCGGTAGCTATACATTACAACTCAGCAGCGCAAGCCGCTCTGATACATTGGAAGCTTTTGCAAAAGAAAACAAACTGGCCAATTACAAAGTCTATAAAACTATACGTAATGGGCAAACCTGGTATGTTCTTATTCACGGAAATTATAGTTCAGTGACCGACGCAAAAAATGCAATAGGAACCTTACCTGCTGCAGTGCAAGCGAAAAAACCGTGGGTTAGAAATATGAAACAAGTCAAACAGGATCAAAAATAACAACGTTTTTCCCCGGGCGCATTATGTTGTCCTGACAGAGTATAGATTTAGTACTCTAAACGATTGTAATAATAAAGACGGCATGAAAAAAAAACGCGCTTTTTTAAAATGGGCTGGGGGCAAATACCCCCTTGTGGAAGAAATCAAAAAACACCTTCCACAAGGTGATTGCTTAATTGAGCCTTTTGTTGGTGCTGGGTCAGTGTTTTTAAACACCAGTTATGATTCCTACATACTGGCAGATATCAACAGTGACCTCATCAACCTCTATAATACAGTTAAAGACCGTGCTGATTCTTTTATCGAAGAAGCCCAGCAAATCTTCACACCTGAATATAATACTTCCGAACAATATTATTTAATGCGTGAAGCCTTTAACCAATCGACCGATACTGAGAAACGCAGTGTCCTTTTTTTATACTTAAACCGCCACTGCTATAATGGGTTATGCCGTTATAATTCTCGTGGTGAATTTAATGTTCCTTTCGGCCGCTATAAAAAGCCCTATTTTCCTAAAGAAGAATTACTGTGGTTTGCTGAAAAATCACAAAATGCGATGTTTATGACTCAGCATTATGGTGAAACTTTGCTCAACGCAAAAGAGGGATCTGTTGTCTACTGTGACCCACCCTATGCACCTTTATCAGATACCGCTAATTTCACCGCGTATCATACGAATTCATTTAATTCGCTTGAACAACAAAACTTAGCGATTTTGGCACAAAAGTTATCAACAGAAAGCAAAATCCCTGTCTTGATCTCAAATCATGATACCCCGATGACGAGAGAGTGGTATCATCAAGCCCAATTACATATTGTAAAAGTACGTCGCACTATCAGTAGAAATATATTGAACCGGACAAAAGTCAATGAGTTACTGGCATTATATCCGGGTATACCAAATAGCCTTTCTCCTAGAAAAATAGATAAGAAAAAAACACAGCGCCTTGTACCTAGCGATGAATGGCTCTCAGATAACGATTAATAATCGGAGACAATAATGAAAAACTTTCTCATTGCCCCATCTATTTTATCTGCTGACTTTGCCCGTTTAGGCGAAGATACTGCCAATGTTCTTGCAGCTGGTGCCGATATCGTGCATTTTGATGTTATGGACAACCATTATGTACCAAACTTAACGTTTGGGGCGCCTATATGTAAAGCACTGCGAGACTACGGAATAACCGCACCTATTGATGTCCATTTAATGGTGAAACCCGTTGACCGCATTATCCCTGACTTTGCTAAAGCGGGTGCAACCCATATTAGCTTCCACCCTGAAGCCAGTGAACACGTTGACCGCTCACTGCAGTTAATTCGCGAGCATGGCTGTACCGCAGGGCTAGTATTTAACCCAGCAACCCCACTTAGCTACCTTGATTATGTGATGGATAAAGTCGATATGATCCTGCTCATGTCTGTCAACCCCGGCTTTGGTGGACAATCCTTTATCCCACAAACACTCAATAAATTGCGCCAAGTCCGTAAATTAATTGATGAGAGTGGTTATGATATTCGTTTGGAAGTCGATGGCGGTGTCAAGGTGAATAATATCGCAGAGATTGCAGCAGCAGGTGCCGACACCTTCGTTGCAGGTTCTGCTATTTTCGACCAACCCGACTATAAAACTGTTATCGACGCGATGCGTAACGAATTACAAAAGGTATCTCAATGACTCAAGTCGTATTAGAGAATATCAAAGCGATAGCTTTCGATTTAGACGGCACTCTCGTAGATAGCGCCAGCGGCTTAGCTGACGCTATCGACAATATGCTCAACGAATTAAATTTCCCTCCCGCAGGTAAAGAACGCGTTTCTATTTGGGTCGGCAATGGGGTTGATATATTAGTTGAGCGAGCGCTTTCTTGGGCAGGAGCCGAAATCACGCCCGAGCTACAAAAAAGAGCGCGAGCCAGTTTTGATAAATTCTATGCAACATCTGTCACAACAGGCAGCCAACTGTTCCCTGAAGTAAAAGACACTTTAGAGCAATTAGCGAAACATGGCCTGCCTATGGGAATTGTAACGAATAAAGCAACCCCATTTATTGCGCCATTATTGAATAAGTTAGGCATTGAACACTACTTTTCTCTAGTATTGGGTAGCGATGATGTCAAAGCTTTAAAACCGCATCCAGCTCCTCTCTACTTAACGATGGGAACATTCGGTTTACGTAAAGAAGAATTGCTTTTTGTCGGCGATTCTCGTAATGATATTATTGCAGCGAAAAGCGCTGAATGCCCGTGTGTCGGTCTGACCTACGGTTATAACTATGGTGAATCTATTGCACTGAGTGAACCGAACTGTGTATTAACACATTTTTCTGATTTATTACCTGCAATTGGGTTATCTGAAATAAAATAAGCAAGGACATAACTAAATGAGCACTCCCACTGAAAATTTAAAGCAACCCCAAAAACCAATCGTATTCAGCGGCGCACAGCCTTCCGGTGAATTAACCATCGGTAACTATATGGGTGCATTACGTCAGTGGGTACAAATGCAAGATGACTACGATTGCATTTACTGTATCGTTGACCAGCACGCTATCACCGTTCGCCAAGACCCTATCGAGCTGCGTAAAAGAACCCTTGATACACTCGCGCTTTATTTAGCTTGTGGCATTGACCCGAAAAAAAGCACTATTTTTGTTCAGTCCCATGTCCCACAACACGCTCAACTGAGCTGGGCGCTTAACTGCTACACCTATTTCGGTGAATTGAGCCGTATGACTCAATTTAAAGATAAATCTGCCCGTCATGCAGAAAATATCAATGCAGGCCTATTTGATTACCCGGTACTAATGGCAGCCGATATTTTGATTTATCAAACAAATCAAGTACCCGTTGGTATTGACCAGAAACAACACCTTGAATTGAGTCGTGATATTGCTCAACGCTTCAATGCTATTTACGGTGATATTTTCACTGTACCCGATCCATTCATTCCGACTGGTGGTGGTGCCCGTGTTATGGCGCTGCAAGATCCAACTAAGAAAATGTCTAAGTCTGATGATAACCGTAACAACGTTATCGCATTATTAGAAGACCCGAAATCTGTCGTGAAAAAAATCAAACGCGCAATGACTGACTCCGAAGAGCCACCGCGTATTCGTTATGATTTAGAAAACAAACCGGGTGTTTCTAACTTATTAGATATCATGTCGGGCGTGACTGGTAAGAAAATCGCAGAACTCGAAGCAGAATTTGAAGGCCAAATGTACGGTCATCTAAAAGGTGCTGTAGCAGAAGCTGTTTCTGGCATGTTAACTACCCTTCAAACTCGCTACCATGAATTCCGTAATGATGAAGCGCTGCTCAACCAAATTATGGATGAAGGTGCAACTAAAGCGGCTGCTCGCGCGCAAGAAACGTTAGATAAAGTTTATGAAGCAATTGGCTTCGTTAAACGCCCGCAGTTGTAATATTCACCACTTAAATTAAGTGTAATGGGGGAAATTCGTCCCCCATTAGGCTACTGACAACGCCTATTTCCTCCCGTAATACCCAACCCATCAATTCAAAACGTCAAATTAATTACCCACAGTAATTAAATGTAATATCGTGTAATTAATCTCTTTTTGCCTTGTGTCTGGAGTTAACTCTAACGTTTATATTAATCGTGAACACACTCAATAACGGAGAATTACCTATGTCATTTTTCAGCAAATTATTTGGGTTAAATCGAGGTTCACGCTATTCCAAACATGGTGGGTCATCCAAGCATGGGGGGTATTCAAACCAAGGACACTCATCCAAACACAGTGACCATAATAATGGGTACTACAACGATAAACAGCAGATCGAGCAGCAATACCGTAACGTAATGCAGTGCCAACAATGTCGCTCAATTATCCGATATGGCGATAAATTCTGTAGTGAGTGCGGTTTACCCGTGCGAAGTCAATAAACAATTCTTATACCCCTAATTGGAGGTGCAAATGTTTATTATTAATGCGCTATGGCTTAATTCATACAAAGAATATATAAAGCAATTTATTACTTCGCCAAGGGAGATGGGATCGATTATTCCATCATCTAGTTCACTCTGTAATACCATGCTGAGTTATATCGATTGGGACAAACAAAGTAAATTTGCAGAAATAGGTGCTGGTAATGGCGTAATGACAAAGCAAATACTGCAAAAGTCTTCATTAAATACATCATTAGATATTTATGAAGTTAATAATACGTTTATTACACAACTTCAACAGATTAAAGATAACCGAGTTGTCGTTTACCCCATTTCGGCTGAATATCTTCAAGATGAGTATGATGTGATTATCTCTGGCATTCCTTTTCTCTCACTAAATAAAAAGATAGGCATGAGAATTCTGAAAAAAGCGAATCAATGCTTAGTTGTCAAGCAAGGGGTTTTTATTTTATTTCAATACACCCAATCCTGCGAAAAGATGTTTTCTCGCTATTTTAATTTTACAAAACAACGTGTCTATCTCAATTTTCCACCCGCTTGGGTTTATGTTTGCTACCCCAAATAAATTTTTCATAAAAAACGGGATAAATTTCCCGTTTTTACCATGCTCAATAACAATCAATTAGATTAATATCACATATGGGTTGGAGCAAATATGCCATCCACCACCTGATTTAATTCCGTAAGTTAAATGTGGGGTTTATCACGAATTAACGTTCAGAATCTAATTGCTCATTATTTTTCAGAACATCTTGCGCTTTGCTGTAGCTTTCAATTAATAATTGATAAGCAGGGAAAATTTGTGTGTAAGCCATTGCCCATTCCGCCGCATCTTCACGGTTCCAAGTCCCTTGTAATTCTGAAGCAACAGCCGCAGTATCCATTGGAACGACACCCGCTTGAACGACACGCGCTAAGGTGATTTCTTGCGCCATTTTGCTGTAAGTACCTGATGCATCAATGACCACAAATACTTGATAACCATCCATCACCGCACTAATCGCAGGGAAAGCCATACAAACACTGGTAATGGTTCCTGCAATAATTAATTGTTTTTTACCTGTTGCTTTTACCGCTGCCACAAACTCAGGGTTATCCCATGCATTAATTTCGCCACGGCGTGCAATATATTGTGCATGTGGCGCATTTTGATGAATTTCTGGGATCAACGGACCATTTGGGCCTTGAGGTACAGAAGCCGTTGTTATTACTGGAATTTTAGCTAGGGAAGCCATTTTAGCCAGAACAGCGGCACGAGCACGCAATTCCGTCATTGGCATGTCACCTACGGTTTGGAATAATCCACTCTGGTGATCGATTAATAACATCACCGCATCTTCTGGGTTAATAGCAGGACGTTGACCATTAAAATTAGCTGGGCTACTCATGATGAAACCTCTCAATCGATAAAATATGAAATCTGTTTTTGATTTAAAAATAGAACGATAGACGCTCTATTTTCGTGTTATTTAGATTAATTCATCGATTTAAGGCTGAGTAGTCCAGTTTTTGATAAACACTGTTCTATAAATAGAATAATTAGTCTTTATTCTATTGTTCTATCACTGCAACAATGAAACCTATTTTTGCTACTACTGCCAAGTGATTTGCTCCTTTATTATTCAGTCATCAAAACAATTTTAGGAGCAAAACCATGAAAAAAATTATTGGTATCTATCAATCTCCTCGCAGCCATTGGGTCGGAGACGGCTTTCCTGTCCGTTCAATGTTTAGCTATAACGATCATGGGAAATACCTCAACCCATTCCTTTTACTCGATAGAGCGGGGCCTTTTGATTTTTCAAGCTCAAATTCAGCAAATAGGGGGGTTGGCGAGCACCCACACCGTGGGTTTGAAACCGTTACAATAGTGTATGATGGCGAAGTGGCTCACCATGACTCTACAGGGGAAGGCGGTGTGATAGGCCCAGGCGATGTTCAATGGATGACTGCGGCATCGGGTATTTTACATCAAGAGTATCAGTCTGACGCCTTCATGAAACAAGGTGGCACTCTTGATATGGTACAACTGTGGGTTAATTTGCCAGCAAAAGACAAATCAGCGGCCCCCGGCTACCAGCTGTTAGAAAGCCATAGTATGCCAAAAGTCGCATTACCCAATGATGCAGGAACACTGCGAGTGATCGCGGGTGACTATTTAGGCAATAAAGGTGCAGCAAAAACCTTTAGTCCATTAGATGTATGGGATTTGCAGCTTAACAAAGGTAAAACGGTCGGTATCCCAACCAAAGCGGGACGCTATGTCGGTTTAGTCATGTTACGTGGTTCAATATTTGTTGATGGCCGCTCTGCTTTAAACGAAGGGGAGCTGATGATCCTCGACGATACAGATAGCAATATTCTGTTAGAAGCCACAGAAGATGCCTTAGTACTGTTGCTCAGTGGTGATCCTATTAACGAGCCGGTTGTTGGTTACGGCCCATTTGTGATGAATACTGTGCAAGAAATCAATGAAGCAGTGAATGATTTCAACAGTGGGAAATTTGGCCGCATTCCTGAAACACAGTAAATGAGAAATATTTCCCTGATAGCCTAATGCGCTATCGGGGAAATTTATTTCACTGACGGCGAAATATTATCTGCTAAATGATTTAATAATAATTGGATTGATGGCAACAACCCTTTGCGTGATGGATATACCGCATGAATGATATCTTCAGGAAACTGCCATTTCGGTAATACCTCTATCAAATCCCCTGATTCAATGTCTTTTTCTACCACACCATAAGGCAACCTTGCGATCCCAACACCTTTGCGTGCCGCATGGTATAACGTTAAAATATCTGTTGTCGCTAACTTCGGGGTGAAATGCTGCGTAAAGCTAAGATCGTGACTATTTTTTAGGGTCAACGTGTAATTTTGTGAGTGCTCTGTATTCGCTAACATCGGGTAATCCACCAGCTTTTCGGGCTCTGTGAGTTCACCGTGCTCTGCGAATAACTGCGGGCTAGCCACTAAGATACGCCGTGAATATCCTAGTACTTTCATCATTAAGCCTGAATCATCTAATGGCAATGAACGCACTCGAATAGCTAAATCCAACCCTTCACTAATCACATCCACAGGGCGGTTAACTGCTAAAATTTGAACATCGATATCAGGGTACTTTATCATAAAATCTACAAGTAATTCATTGAGATAGACTTGTAACAGTGCGACTGGACACGATAACTTGATCGTTCCTTTAGGGTGTGACTGAACGGAACAAATCAATTCATGAGCAACTTCAGCTTCATCCACCACATTTTTACACTGCTGATAAAAGACTTGCCCCACTTCCGTGACATGAAACTGACGAGTAGAACGGTAAATCAATGAAACATTAAGGTTTTTCTCTAAGTCTGCAATACGTCGACTCAATTTAGATTTAGGGATCCCTAGAGCCAAACCCGCTTGTGAAAAACCACCATATTCGACAACTTTCACAAAATAGTAGAGATCATTTAAATCATATTGCATCTCACCCCCCTCAATATTCCTAATCGCAATATCGCCATCTTACTAAAAACCCCAAAAAAGCGCTTTAAAAATGAATACCGCCAATAAGGCCTGCAAACAAAACAAATAGTCTGGCAAGCAAAACAACTAATTCACGATAACAAAGCGAAATAAATTAAAGTGACCGATTCGCTATGGAGGTTTCGCATGTACCGCGCACTTTGGGAATTACTTCGTCCCTATCGCTTCACACTATTATTTGCACTTATTTTACAAGCCATCGCAGGCCTCTGTTCACTCATTCCATTGATAGCAATTAGCCAAATTGCCAACGCTTCCGTTCATCAATATTATGAATGGGTTGTTATTGCATCCATAGGGGGTGTGAGCTGGCTAATTTGCCAAACTTTTGCTCTGTATTTAACACATCAAACTGATAACCATCTCTGCCATCAACTCAGGCTACAACTTCTGGATAAAGTAGAAAAACTCCCTCTAAACCACTTTGCCCAACATGGTCGAGATGGCTTTTTGCAAATAGCTGACCGTGATGTTCGCTGGCTACATCAATTAACCGCTCATGCCCCTGCAGATATCACAAAATTAATTATCGTCCCAATAACAGCAGCTCTCATTTTATTATGGCAAAATGCACTACTCACCATTTTTTGCTTAATGCCATTAATCACCTCGGTTTTTTTATTTAAACAAATGCGTTCTATACGTTATCAGGCGCTATATACCTCACGTAACCGGACAATGAGTGCCCTGTATGAACAATATGCTGAACTTGCAGATAACCCGCTACAGGCAAGGCAATATCCCAATCAATCCATTCAAAAAAAAACATCACAAGCGTTATACCAATTTGAAATCGCCTTTAAGCGATGGATAAGTAAAATAGGCGCCTTGAGCTCACTGACTCAAGTCGGTATCAGCAGCACATTGCTGTCATTATGGGTTATTTTTGGGGTTTCATTACTCTCTGAGCCCGTACCTCTCGCTCAAATCATTTTATTCATTCTATTAATTAGTAGTATTGCTGCCCCCGTTGCTGCAATGGGGCATGGTGCAGACGCCTTGAACCTTGCTGTTAGCGCATCAGAACGTATTCGCCAACTTCTAGCTGAACCGGATATGCATTACGGAGAAAAGGAAATTACCCCATCCCAAGGTGAGCTCAAACTTGTCCAAGTTGACGTTAAAATAGGTGATAACTCAATATTATCGAATATTAATATCACCGTAGCCCCCAACGAATTTATTGCTATTGTCGGAACGTCTGGAGCGGGAAAAAGCACCTTAATACAACTTATGGCGCGCTTTTTAGACCCAACAGAGGGAAATGTCCTCTTTAACTCGGTTCCATTACCACTGCTATCATTAACTAGTTTGAACCGTACGGTTTCCATCGTCATGCAAAGCACCCCGCCTCTGCCTTGTTCTGTGCGTGAAAATCTACAGCTATTTGCCCCTAACTCCACTGAAGATGATATGTACCGTTACCTTGGTGAGCTCAACTTATTATCACTGGTAAAACAACAACCTAAAGGGCTGGATGCCGTAATAGAGCAAGATATGGTGTTGTCCGGTGGAGAGGCTCTACGCCTCGCGATTGCACGAGCATTGCTATCACCAGCGCCTTTATTGCTGCTTGATGAACCGACATCCGCACTTGACCCTCGAAATGCACAGCGGGTGCTTAATTTATTGTATAGCGAGCCGCGAACTTGTGTACTTATTACCCATGACTTAAACGGCTTGAATCTCGCAGACCGCATATTATTGTTAGACAACGGAAAATTAATCGCACAAGGCTCGCATCAACAACTTTCAATACATTCAGAACCCTATCAGCAACTTTTACGTGCATTGGAGGAGAACTGTGCTTAAACGCTTATTGTGCACCGTACGTAATGCTATATTTTGGATGACCCTAAGCGCTGTTTTAGAGGGAATTAGCGGGTTATTTTTATTTGTTGTTATTTTAGATTGGCACCTTGATACCACTATGCCATTAATACTATTCACTCTTTCTAGCTTAACAACACTCGCCGTAACATTTATAGCCACCCAGAAAGGCTATGTTGCAGGGGGATTGGTGATGCGCTATCTTGCTACGGCACTTATTCGCCATCTGCCGCTTTCATTGCAACCCATTTCAAACAGCAACCAATTAATTTCAGGACCTGTATCACAGGTTATGTCTGTACCCGCACATTTACTCCATCCTATTATTAATGGGTTAGTCACGCCCTGTACTATCGTGATTGGAATGTTAGTCTATCAAGGTGCATTTGGCGCTATTTTACTGTTTATACTCCTTTTGTTATTAGTCTCTTTACGCTTATCTGCCAGAAAAATTGCCTTTTTTGAACGAGCAGCTCATGAATCAGAACAACAAGCAATGAGTGCACTCAACCAATATGCGCTCCACCAGCCATTGATTCGTCGCTCAAATACCCATTATGAGCAGCTGCATCCCAAATTTGCCTTAGCATCCCAATATCAAACTCAGAGACAGCTACAACGAAGAAGCTTGCCATTTCACTTATTATTTTCATTAATGGTACAAACCGCGTTTATTACGCTCTTTGGGTTCGGTATTTATTTAGTTGATCATGCAAAGATGCCATTAAATATGTGGCTAGCAGGGTTAGTTTTATTAGCGCGCTTAATTGAACCTATGTGGTTACTTTCTCATTTAGATCAATCAATTAGACAAATGAAAAAAGCAATTCAACGAATCGAAATAGCCTTGCAGGCTCCGGTATTAACATTTCCTTATCGTTCATCAACACCCACTATCGATAGCGTTAGCTGTGAACAGTTATCATTTTACAGTGACAATAAAAAATGCATTTTACAAAACATAGGTCTTAGCTTTAAGGAACATACACTTACCGCCATTGTAGGGCCATCAGGAGCAGGAAAAAGTACATTATTAAGCTTACTCGCTCGCTTACAAGACCCAACATATGGCAGTGTGAACTACGGTAATAAAAATATTAAAAACCTATCACAAGAGGTGTTGTGTGCTCACCGGGGAGTCTTACTACAAGATAGCCGTTTATTTTGCGGTAGCGTACGCCAAAATTTGGTACTTGATGATGATAATATTGATGACCGGGTAATCAGTGCATTACTGACACAACTTAATTTCACTGCCAATCATACGTTCTTAGAAAAAGAGGTTGGTTCTGGCGGTATGTTACTTTCTGGAGGACAAAGACAACGGCTGTGTATTGCAAGATTGATTCTACAGCATCCTAATATCATTTTAATGGATGAACCAACAGCAAGCCTTGATAACATCAATACAGCCTCCGTGATTGACCTTATTACTCAAGCCAAACAACAGACACGTATCGTCGTCACCCACCAGCCTAATCTAGCCCGACAAGCAGATGAAATTGTGTATATGGAGAAAGGAAAAATTATCGCTCAGGGAACACATCTCGAATTAATGGCGAATATCCCGTGGTACCAACAGTTTATACAACAAACACCTAAGACATAGGCATTCTCAGTATCGCACGTTATATTACTAGCAAACGCTTATGGCTAAAGACTCTCTTTGTTATAAGCGCACAATAGCTTTTCGCTAGCGATTAACGTTTACCAAACAACCGGTGCTTAAACTCTTCGATGCGGTGGTTATCTAAACGGTTCTGCATGGTTAAGCTCCAACTTGCGGATAACCCTGCAGCACTTAACAGGCGCTGGTATAGTTCCTCATCATAAGGAGCGTGAAATGCAATCATAATGGCTTCTTGTACTGAAATATCACTATTGCGGCTCAATAGCGTTAATGGCGCATTTTCACTAACATTGCCTGTTTTAATGACACGGTACAACCAACCACAGCGCCCATTGTCTTGCATCATTTGTGCAAAATTTTCAATTCCCGTTAACCCATTGAGCTTATAACAAGGGGAACGAGGTTGAGTGACCTGAATACGCGCATCACCCCATGCAAAAATATCCCCAATAAATACGTTTTCTTCAGTCATACCCAACGTTGATATATTTTCCCCAAATACAGAGGCAACAAATAAATCGGCTAAATCAGGATATGCATTGACCCAGAAATCATAATGTTCCCTAGGATAATGGCAAAGTGCTCTATCTGGCCCACCATGGAAGCGCTTTTCAGCTTGTTCATCGCCATCAAGCCCCAATTGCCCTAACATCAATAACCCGTCGGCAGCTTGCTTATGAATAGCGCTGTGCCCACAAGACTGGGTTGCTTGGACTTTACCGATAAAGACCTGGGGAAAATATGACATGAACAGTGCTCTCCACTTAGCAAAGTAATAGATCTTCCATCATAAAGAATGCCAGTAGAGATAACAATTGGTGGAGTACAAATAAAAAAAGCGCAGCATTAACGCTGCGCTTATGGCAAATAAATTATCTTATAAAATTATTTAGCTTTTGCTGCAAAACGTGCCGCTGCTTCATCCCAGTTCACAACTGACCAGAATGCTTTAATATAATCAGGGCGGCGGTTTTGGAATTTCAGGTAATAAGCGTGTTCCCATACGTCTAAACCGATAATTGGGTAACCAGATACGCCTGAAATAGCCTCACCCATTAATGGGCTGTCTTGGTTAGCAGTTGAAACGACAGCTAATTTACCGTCATCTTTCAGAACCAGCCATGCCCAGCCAGAACCGAAACGTGTTGCAGCTGCTTTTTCAAACAGTTCTTTAAATGCATCAACGCTACCGAAATCACGCTCAATCGCAGCTTTCAGTTCGCCTTTTAATTCAGTACCTAATTTCAAACCTTTCCAGAACAGACTATGGTTTGAGTGGCCACCAGCGTTGTTACGAACAAACGTACGTTGATCAGCTGGGATTTGGTCCAATTTTTGAATCAAAACATCGATATCTAAACCCGCTAATTCAGGCAGTTTTTCTAACGCTGTATTGGTGTTAGTCACATAGGTTTGATGGTGCTTGGTATGGTGGATTTCCATGGTTTGCTTGTCAAAGTGTGGTTCCAGCGCATCATAAGCATAAGGTAAAGCAGGTAATGTATAACTCATATTATTGTCTCCAGTGACGTAAATACCGCTATGTTTCTCATTTTTACCACAAGGCTCATAGGGTAAACACTTGCGTAACTTCGCACCTTGTGAATAACTATCTATTATAGTTATTTTACTGTTAATGAAAATCATTATCAAACCCATAGTAAATATATGGATATTTATATTCGCTATGAGAACTCCTTTATTCAGTAACTAATACCAATAACCCCATCGTTTATTTTTCTTTAAATCTACCTTTTATTATATTTTTAGCTTTATATTTCAATTTGATATTTAGCATCAAATGATAATCCTGCAAATCTCATTACAATTAATACGTGATCTTCCGCGCAAAAGAAAAACAAATTTAAAAATCGTGCTTTAGTTAACCATTTTTTGACATAGTATTAACATCTGCAAGGAGATAATAATATGACTCAAATAACTAAACATCCCGTTCCTGCTGAAATTGCAAAAAATGCCCTGATAAACGAACAACAGTATAACGATGAGTACCAACGCTCGATTCAAGACCCTGAAGGATTTTGGGGCGAAAAAGGAAAAATCGTTGATTGGATTAAACCTTATACACGTGTCAAGAACACCTCTTTTGACCCCGGCCATATTGATATCCGCTGGTTTGAAGATGGTACGTTAAATTTAAGTGCAAACTGTTTGGATCGCCATCTGGCTGAAAAAGGCGACCAAACTGCGATTATTTGGGAAGGCGATGACCCCTCATCGTCAAAAAATGTCACTTACCGCGAACTACACCATGATGTTTGTCAGTTTGCTAATGTTTTGAAACAACAAGGTATTCGTAAAGGCGATGTTGTCGCCATTTACATGCCGATGGTTGTCGAAGCTGCTGTCGCGATGCTGGCTTGTGCTCGTATTGGCGCGATACATACAGTCATTTTTGCTGGTTTCTCCCCTGAGGCGGTCTCTGGTCGCGTTATTGACTGTAAAGCAAAGCTAATCATCACCGCAGATGAAGGCTTACGAGCGGGTCGTGCAATTCCATTAAAGAAAAATGTGGATGACGCACTCGCTAACCCGCAAGTCACTACGGTTTCTAATGTGATTGTTTACCAACGTACAGGCAATGCGCCGAGCTGGGTAGAAGGGCGTGATCTCTGGTGGCACGACGTCATCAAAGGGGTCAGTGCAGATTGCCCTCCAGAAGAAATTAACGCAGAAGACCCACTGTTCATCCTATATACCTCTGGTTCTACAGGTAAGCCAAAAGGCGTTCTGCATAGCACTGGCGGTTATTTAGTCTATGCTACACTGACATTCAAATACACCTTCGACTACCATCCAGGTGAAGTCTATTGGTGTACTGCAGATGTGGGCTGGGTTACAGGCCATAGCTATTTGTTATATGGCCCATTATCCAATGGTGCTAAAACATTAATGTTCGAAGGGGTACCTAATTACCCAGCAGTTAACCGAATGAGCCAAGTGGTTGATAAACACCAAGTCAATATCCTTTATACCGCCCCAACTGCTATCCGTGCATTAATGGCCGAAGGCGATAAAGCCATTGAAGGTACAGATCGCAGCTCATTACGAATTCTCGGTTCAGTGGGAGAACCCATTAATCCTGAAGCTTGGGAATGGTTCTACAAAAAAATTGGTAATAGCCGCTGCCCAGTGGTTGATACATGGTGGCAAACCGAAACAGGTGGTTTCATGATCACACCACTTCCGGGAGCAACCATGTTAAAGCCAGGGTCTGCAACATTGCCATTCTTTGGTGTTCGCCCTGCATTAGTCGATAACCTTGGTGAGCCTATCGAAGGCGCCACAGAAGGTAACTTAGTGATTGTTGATTCATGGCCGGGCCAAGCCCGAACCTTATTTGGCGATCACGAACGCTTCGAGCAAACCTATTTCTCAACCTTTAAAGGCATGTACTTTAGTGGTGATGGTGCTCGTCGTGATGAAGATGGTTATTACTGGATCACAGGCCGTGTTGACGATGTACTGAATATTTCGGGCCATCGTTTAGGTACTGCAGAAATAGAATCAGCGCTCGTTGCACATCCGAAAGTGGCCGAAGCTGCAGTGGTCGGGATTCCTCATAATATTAAAGGCCAAGCAATCTATGCTTATGTCACATTAATATCTGGGGTTGAGCCATCACCAGAGCTATACACCGAAGTTCGCAACTGGGTTCGTAAGGAAATCGGCCCTATTGCCACCCCGGATGTACTTCACTGGACAGATTCACTACCTAAAACTCGTTCCGGTAAAATCATGCGTCGCATCCTACGAAAAATTGCATCAGGAGACACCAGTAATTTCGGAGATACCTCCACGCTGGCCGATCCTGGTGTTGTCGAAAAACTACTCGAAGAAAAACAGTCTATGAGTATGTCATAACGCCAAAAGGCCAACTCATAGAGGCGGCCTTACATACATCCCAACAAGATGGTTTACTCTAAATAATTCGAGGGGTAGCTAGGCGACAAGCGAACGAAGCACGAGGGGCATACACAAGTATGTAACTCGTGTGAGTGAGTGTAGTCAACAAAGCTGCAACTTGAAGTATGACGAGTATAACAGAGGAGAACTCTGATGAATGCTACTGCTTACGAAAAGGTAGAGGATAACCCTCGCTTTAAAGAACTGGTTAGAAAACGTAGTCGCTTTTCATGGTTGTTATCAATAATAACGCTCGTGCTGTATGTTGGTTTTATTTTTCTTATCGCTTTTGACCCAAGCTGGCTTGGAACACCAATATCCGAAGGTTCATACATTACAAGAGGAATTCCTGTTGGTGTAGGGCTGATCGTCATTTCATTTGTACTAACGGGGCTTTACGTTATCCGGGCTAACGGTGAATACGACCGTTTAACAGCAGAAATTTTAAAAGAGGTAGAAAAATGAAAATATTGCTCTCACTCATTCTCTTTTTTACCTCCTCAATAGCGTTTCCCGATGCATTGACAGGGGATGTTGAACGCCAGCCTGTGAATATTCAGGCGATTGTGATGTTCTTACTGTTTGTCGGCTTTACCTTATATATAACTTACTGGGCGTCAAAAAGAACGCGTTCTCGCTCTGATTACTATACTGCAGGCGGGAAAATTACAGGTTTCCAAAACGGGATGGCTATCGCGGGCGACTTTATGTCAGCGGCTTCCTTTTTAGGGATCTCCGCCCTGGTTTATACTTCTGGCTACGATGGCCTGATTTACTCGATTGGCTTCTTAATTGGCTGGCCGATCATTCTATTCTTAATTGCCGAGCGCTTACGTAATTTAGGTCGCTATACTTTCGCTGACGTCGCTTCTTATCGATTAAAACAAAGACCAATTCGCATTCTATCTGCGGTTGGTTCTCTGGTTGTTGTTGCACTGTATCTTATTGCTCAAATGGTGGGTGCGGGTAAATTAATTGAATTATTATTTGGTCTCAATTACCACGTCGCGGTTGTTATTGTGGGTATATTGATGGTGCTGTATGTCCTATTTGGTGGAATGTTAGCCACAACTTGGGTTCAAATTATTAAAGCCATCTTGTTATTAGCTGGTGCAACATTCATGGCTGTTATGGTTATGAAGCATGTTGGCTTTAACTTTAATACCTTATTTAAAGAAGCCGTAGAAGTTCATAAAAATGGTATTGCTATCATGAGTCCTGGAGGGCTGGTCTCCGACCCTATATCCGCCTTATCCCTTGGTTTAGCATTAATGTTTGGTACAGCAGGCCTCCCTCACATTATTATGCGATTCTTCACCGTTAGTGACGCGAAAGAAGCACGTAAAAGTGTGTTCTATGCCACTGGATTTATCGGTTACTTTTACATATTAACCTTTATTATTGGTTTTGGTGCCATCGTTCTTGTCAGTTCCAATCCTGCATTTAAAGATGCTGCTGGTGCATTAATTGGTGGCACCAATATGGCCGCTGTACACCTTGCTGATGCAGTTGGTGGTAATTTCTTCTTAGGCTTTATTTCTGCAGTTGCATTCGCCACCATCCTTGCAGTTGTTGCTGGTTTAACCTTAGCAGGCGCCTCCGCGGTTTCTCATGACCTATATGCGATGGCAATGAAAAATGGTAAAGCTGATGAAAAAGATGAATTACGCGTATCTAAAATTACCGTTGTTATCTTAGGTTTTGTTGCTATCGGGTTAGGCATTCTGTTTGAAAAACAAAACATTGCTTTCATGGTTGGCTTAGCCTTCTCCATCGCCGCAAGCTGTAACTTCCCAATCATTTTACTCTCAATGTACTGGCGCAAACTGACTACTCGTGGAGCATTAGCTGGTGGCTGGTTTGGTTTAATTACTGCAGTTGTCTTGATGATTTTAGGGCCAACCATCTGGGTCAGCATTCTTCATCATGAGAAACCAATTTACCCTTATGAATACCCAGCAATTTTTTCTATGGCTGTTGCGTTTATTGCTGCCTGGTTATTCTCTGTAACAGATAATTCAGAACAAGGAAAAATGGAAAGAGAGCGCTTTAAAGAACAATTTATTCGTTCACAGATTGGGCTTGGTATTGAACAAGGAAAATCGCATTAACGTCGACCTCTCATAATTATATAGAATAAAAAACGGCTATTTATGCCGTTTTTTTTATTCTATATAACGTAAATATTAAATAACAATGAATAACAATTACATATCGAATATTTAAGAGAGGTAGAAAAACCTATTGGTATCAAATGCGGGCCAAATATCACATCATATACATTGCTGAAATTAATAAAGAAATTAAACCCTAGTCAAGAAAAAGGAAAAACAGTTCTCATCATTAGAATGGGAGCAGGTGTTATTAAACAAAAACTCCCGGCTCTCATAAAATCAATTCAGCCCAGTGGCAAGCCCGTCATTTGGATGATTGTCCCTATGCATGGTAATACTAAAAATGCCAAAGAAGGATATAAAACACGCTATTTTACGGGTATTACTAATGAAATGATTCAATTCATTCATATATTAAAGGAGGCAGGAGTACATCTAGGAGGTGCCCATTTAGAAATGACAGGACTAGATGTTACTGAGTGCACAGGGAGGTATCCTTGAAATCAGCGAAGAAGATATTAGTTATAAATATCAGTCATTATATGACCCTAGACTCAACAAAATGCAATCTCTCGAAATTGCATATCTTCTAGGTAAAAATTGGAATTAGTTATTTTTATTAATCTAGCCCTCAATGTAGGGCCAGCCTTTGCAATAGATAAAAAATCCCCCAACTAAAAGTAGCCGAGGGATATGCAAACATTTATTAGATTGTTAGTGTGTGCTAATTTGCATAGTGCAGTCTTTCTCTATTAGCCCAATCTTCAACAAGTGAATAAGTACTTGATGGGTTTGCCTTTCTCTCTTCTTGAAGGCTCTTAAACTCTGCTTTATTTTTTGGCGTATAACGCATCAATAATTGGTCTAATACAATATGCTTTTCAGCAAATTCAGAATCCATTTTTAGACGCTTATACAATGTGTATGTGATGATGGCACTAACCGCCAACATGGAGATCACCGCGACAAAGCTGTAATCTATTCCAAAATAAATTCTTGCTGCATTTAATAGTAAAAATGGTACAAAAAACATCACAAGTATAGAAAGAATAATTGCACCATCTTGCCCATTGTTAAATTCAAATTCATTCTGCTTATTTACAGAAAGAATTTGATCAAAAATCTTATGATTAGCGCTTTTTGCCTTTTTCATGTGATCCACCTTTGGCACATAAACAATATTTACATGAAATACAGTTAGTTAATGATTACAGCTTATGCTATTAACGACACCTTGGACTGTGTTCTTTCCATTGAAAATTCTATTTATAAACAAATTTTATATCTAATGTAATATCTTAAGTTGATTTACTCATTATAAGCACAATAAAATAAAACATCAATTTAACAATTTTTATATATAAAAATAACCATTCGAATAAATTTTAGACGTAAATTTAAAATGGTGATGAACAGCTTTTATACCAGAAAAAATGGCTTATAACATTTTATCTATTGATATTATTAATATTTAAATGATAAACACATACTTTTTGTACATACTAATTAACACCATAAAAACCATAAAATAGAAAAAATCTAAATAAGTAAAGTAGAGTAAATCGATGAACTAACCTTACTAATTCATTATTTATTTTAATAGATTAGAATTTATCTATCGGTAGAGTGTATAAATGAATTCATTTCATACCTATTTAAGAAATGATGGTTCAAGCTTACCTTCACTGCTCCACTTTATTTTTTAAGTGGACTGTCACTTATTTCCCAAGCAATTCCATTCATCGAGGTGATAGGTAAACCACCAACCCGCTATATCCATTGGATTTTACTAAAACTCTGCTACCCACCAAACAACTTGTGAGCTGTTACTTACTACTCTGAGTCTCTCATTAGCATTCAACCTCTAATTTCATTAAAATTTCGCTACATACCAAACAAACC
>NZ_JAMPQO010000017.1:0-100334 GCF_028482485.1 Providencia sp. PROV116
TCTTTTAACGCCTTTATCTCACCATACTCCCCGAAATCTTGCTGGGTTACTTGCTGTGTATCGTACGGTATGTTGTATATTCGTGTGTCCCAAATAATCCTGAATTAGACGTGTATCGGCGCCTCTATCCGCCAATGCATAACCACATGCATGTCGTAACATGTGGGGATGAATACCTAGGGTTAGCTCAGCTAGCTCACCAAGTCGTGAAAAAAGTTGATAAAAGCGCTGACGAGTCATGGCAGTCCCTCTTTCAGATAAAAATAACCACTGACTTTCTTTCCCTTTCCATGTATTTCTAGTTTTTAGCCAAGCTTTAATGAGTGGGATCTCTTCATCAATCAGTGGGTGATTAACTGAAAAACCATTCTTTAAACGATGTACATAAAGCTCATTACTTTCTAAGTTAAGATCAGATAATTTTAGTGATAGGGCCTCGCTTGCCCTTAGACCATGTATAAAGCACATATAAATTAAGCAAGAATTACGTTCGGGATGTCGCGACAAATGACAAGCAGCTAAAAGTCGAGATATTTCCTGTTGAGTTAAATACTTACGAGTGGACATGAACGTTTCCCCATTTAGTCAAAAAAGGTCAATCATATCTAAATTAATCGGCCTAACATATTAGTTTTTTTAGATAAATATAATGCTTTTATTCTATAGGTAAAATAAAGAATTATTTATTATCCGTCAGGTCAGTAATCAAAGATTAATTAACTAAAATTTTATATTTTATTAAGCAGTTTTTATTCTGCTTTATAAATGTGAGAGAAAAGAGATTATTTACTTGTAAAACAATACGTACTCGTCGATGAAAGCAGCTAATTTCCATTTTTCGTACCGAGCTATTAATCATTCTACGAGTTATTTTTAAGGAGCTAGTGTCATGTTTTCTCTGAGTATTTTATGGTTAAATTCCTACCCATATCTTTAAATTGAAAATTTCTTTAAGATGAAATGAAATTAAGTCAAATAAAGTCACTGTTAGGTTCTCATGAGAATACTATTAATTGAAGATCACCTAAAAACCCAAGGGTGGGTCAAAAATGGGTTAGAAGAAGCAGGTTTTCTTGTGGATGTGGCTGATGATGGTCGCGACGGTCTCTATTTTGCTTTAGAAAACAGTTATCAGTTGGTGATCCTCGATATCATGCTGCCCGGTATGAATGGCTGGGAGATTTTAAAAATCTTACGCACAGCTAAAAATATTCCTGTTATCTGCCTCACTGCACGGGATGCCGTTGATGACAGAATTAAAGGCTTAGAGTTGGGTGCTAATGATTATCTCGTTAAGCCGTTTTCATTTTCTGAATTATTAGCTCGGGTTAAAAACCAATTAAAAGTTAACCAGCCAGCCTCAACCACCATGGCTATTGCGGATTTAAAAATTGACTTAACTCGCCATGATGTTGAGCGTGCTGGAAAGAAAATCATCTTAACTCGGCAAGAGTTTTCCTTACTACTGTTTTTCGTTCTACATTGTGATGAAATTTTACCTAGAACCTTAATTGCTAGCGAAGTTTGGGGTATCGATTTTGAAAGTGACACGAATATTATTGATGTGGCAATCCGTCGATTGAGAAAAAAAATCGATGATGAATTTGACGTTAAACTCATTGAAACCATTCGTGGGATGGGATACCGCTTAAATAGGCCGCTAGAATGAAAAAGAAGTCACTTCGTTTTAAACTTATTTCTCTGTTTATCATTCTTATGATTGCTAATGCTGGGGTGGTAACATGGGTTTTGTATCATTCACTCAAAAATGAATTATCTGAACAAGATAATAACTTACTGGTTAACCGTGCGGAGCAACTTGCTAAACTCATTGCTGGTGGCATTGATATCAAAACACTTCCCATGTATTTTCAAAGCATGATGGATATGCGACAAGACTTAATCCAAATTTCTGATGCGGCGGGGCACATATTGGTCACCACCAATCGCGAGTTACTGGGTTCTCAACCTCTTCAGTTAGTCAAACTTGAACAGCTAAATATTAATGCCATCAACCATTGGCAAACCGCTCAAGGTATCCCTATTTCTGCGGTTTATTTCTCGATGAATTCCCCAAAAGGACCGCTCCATGTGGTACTTGGTAAAGTGTCTGTAGACCGTAGTGGCGTGTTGACTCAATATCTCACCCAAAGCGTAGTGATTTCTGTCCTCTCAATTTTGTTGATGGGGCTGCTCAGCTTATGGCTGTTGAAAAAAGGATTATCTGACATTCAAGCATTGAGCCAGATAACGGTCAAAACAGACGTTCATGCGTTAAATGACCCAATCGATATTGACCAGCTACCACAGGAATTGAAAGAGCTGGGCGAATCAATGAACACGATGCGCCAGCGCTTAAAGCATGATTTTGTCAAACTTACTCAATTTGCCGATGATTTGGCGCATGAACTGAGAACCCCAATTAATGCGATTCGGGTACAAAATGAAATTACCCTTCAGCGCTCGCGTAGTGTTAGCGAATATGAAGGGATGATAGTCAGTAATATTGAGGAGCTCGATAAACTGTCACAAATGATCCAAAGTACTTTGTTTATTGCCCGTGCTGAAAATAAAAATATTACCTTAAATCGAGAAAACCTTTCTTTATATACGCTAGTTAACGATGTCTATGAACTTTTTTCTGCCTATGCAGAAGAAAAACAGATTGAACTGTATAGCGAGCCTTCATCCCTGACGCTTGATGCTGACCTTGTATTACTCAGCCGAGTTTTAGTGAATATTGTCTCCAATGCGATTAAATATTCTTACCCGGGCACCCGTGTCGTTACCCAAATTAATACGCTTCCGCAACAACGGGAAATTAAAATCACTAATCAAGGAGAACTTCTACAAAACAGTGATGAAATTTTCACCCGTTTTTGGCGTGGGGATAATGCTCGAACCACAGAAGGGACAGGGCTAGGGCTGGCGATTGTGAAAGCGATAGTGGAATTACATGGCGGGTCAGTGAGTTTTGAACATCATACAGGAACCAGTACTATTACACTGAAATTTCCTACAATTAAGTAAGATGACAAATTTGTCATCTTACTGTCAGCCATTTTTACTGCGCTTTCGGTATAACTGATCTCATTTCCCTTTTGCTATGGAGCGCATGATGAAAAAGTTACCTAAAATTCCCGCATCTCAAATCACGGATGAATCCCTCTTTTTTATGAAACGTCGTCAGTTACTTAAGGCATTAGGCATTGGAGCCGCTGGTTTAACCGTTGCGGCGACGGCCAATGCGGGGCTGTTTTCTTGGTTCAGTGACGATACACCAGCACCTCCGATGACGCCAAGAAAACCGCTGACATTTATTCAACCTGAAGAGTTTCAGCCATCATTAACCCTCACACCTGAAGATAAAGTGATTGGTTATAATAATTTTTATGAATTTGGGTTGGGTAAATCCGATCCTGCCGAGAATGCTCATACTTTAGTGACGGATGAGTGGACGGTAACGATTGATGGAGAAGTAAATCGTCCCCTGACCCTTAATCTAGATGATATAAACACTAAGTTTCCCTTAGAGGAGCGCATTTATCGTATGCGTTGTGTTGAAGCTTGGTCGATGGTCATCCCATGGGTTGGTTTTCCTTTAGCGAAATTATTGGCTTTAGTCGAACCCACTAGCAAAGCCAAATATGTGGCTTTTGAAACACGCTATGCTCCAGAACAAATGCCAGGACAAAAAAGTCGTTATATTGGTGGTGGCTTATCGTACCCCTATGTTGAAGGGCTACGCTTAGATGAAGCCATGAACCCACTGACTTTGCTGGCGACTGGCGTTTATGGCAAAACATTACCCAACCAGAACGGAGCACCGATCCGGTTGGTCGTACCATGGAAATATGGCTTTAAAGGAATTAAATCTATCGTCAAAATTCGCCTTACTGAGCACATGCCTGAGACTACATGGAACCTATCAGCACCGAGCGAATATGGCTTTTTTGCCAATGTGAATCCAGATGTAAGCCATCCTCGTTGGTCACAAGCCACCGAGCGTTTTATTGGTGCAGGAGGCTTAGGCCAAGTGACTCGCCAACCAACATTGTTGTTTAATGGATATGGTGAACAAGTGGCAAGCTTGTATCAAGGAATGAACTTGCGGAGAGATTATTGATGCCCCAAGACAATAAGTTTATTGTTGGATTAACCAAAGGGAGCTTTCATCTTCTTGCTTTGCTCCCTTTGGTATGGCTGATTTTTTTAGTCGATACCCAACAGCTTGGAGCTGACCCCGCCAAAGATATCCAACATTTTACAGGAATAGCGGCTTTACGTTTGCTCGTCGTTATTGTATTGATCCCTCTGGTTGCAAAATTATTGCGATTTACGGCATTGTTTCAAACGCGAAAATTACTGGGATTATGGTGTTTTTTCTGGGCTGTGCTGCATTTAAGTAGCTATCTATTACTGGAAATTGGTGTAAATAATTTAGCGCTATTTTTCGAAGAGATTTTTTCGCGACTCTATTTAGTGATTGGCGCGGTAGCTTGGTTGTGTTTATTGTTGATGGCGGTCAGTTCATTCAACCGTATACGCCTTTATTTGGGCGTATGGTGGAAAAGAATTCATATGCTGCTTTACCCAACGATTTTACTCGCATTTTGCCACTACATGCTGTCATTAAAAACCTTAACACCTGAGCCATTTATCTATTTAGCCGCCGTTGGGAGTGCATTTGCGTATCGCATGTGGAACCAGCAATCACAACGAATAAAACCTTCATAAAGGTTGGCGTGCTTAAATTGTATTCTTACTTGGTATTATAAAATGCCTAATACTGCGGTTTGCTAGGATTAGGCATTTGGTGTGCATTACAATATAGTGTAAAGCAAATCTATGCTTCGTTTTATGATAATACTTTACCACCTTACTCAACCCCTTCTTACGATAACCGTTAAATCGTCACTCTTTGAATTGATCTTAAACTTAGTGTGGCTAGCAGGGCTCTCACCTTTCTATAGATAAAAATATTTAAAAGAAGTTTTCATTAGAATTTCTTTAAAGCTTAAAGTTATACATTGATATATAATTTTTAAATACTCGTTATTTGCGTAATTAATATCCTTATTTTTGGGTAGTATCGGGATTTATTATATGTGGGTGATGATTTTTGTGAGATATAATTTCGTTGATAAACTTTACAATTATTTATAATTAATTTGTTGGTGTTTGTAAATAATGAAGTTAAGATAAATCTTAAAAAAAATATTTAATAATTTACAAACTCAAAATTCGAGTAATACTACTTTTTTAAGTTGTATTTTATGGTTGAAATTTAACCATAAAATACATCTGATTAGTAAAAGATATGTTTTAATATTTTCAAATGTATCAAAATGTAATTTGAAAGGTGATTGGCTGAAGTTTTATGTCTATAACATGCTGTTATTTATATTATAAATTTCAGTGTGGTTATTTTCTGTTACATTTATCCTATGTTAATAGAGCGATAAATGATTTTAATGGTAATCAATTTGCCCTATCGATTATACAAAATAAATAATCAGACATATAATCATCAAAAATTTTAGGACGGTATCTATGGTTCAGATGGTGCCTATAATTAATTTTTAATATAAAGGTTAAATTAAATGACTTATTTTTCTAATGAGATAAATAAAGAAATAGGGCAGTATTTGAGAGGAATTAGAAAAGAGCAAAACTTAACAGGAGAAGATTTGGCAAAAAAGTTGAATATTAGCCAACAGCAGATATCCCGATATGAAACGGGAAAAACAAAGCTGACATTTGAAATGATGGATACAATTTTAGTGATATTCAATAAGTCATGGAGAGACCTTTTTAATCATGTAATAGATAGATACGATAATGAAAGATTACAGTATACCATAAAAAATGAAAATAATTATTTTGCTATCTTAGATAAAGACACTAAAAAAATGTGGCGTTAATTCGGCCAATAAAAAATCAAATCTTTTTGGTGAAGTGTAATTAGTAAATATAATAAATTTAGCCTATTCATATGATAACTTTATTAAAAGTAATCATTAATTTAATTAAAATAATGATTACTTTTATCTAAAGTTGTTATTAACAACTCTTATGGCGAAACATACATTATACAAGTATTATACAGGATTAAATAATCATGAAATTGAATAAATTTGTAATGGGTGCTGTATTTGCATCAGGCTTTGCTTCGTTCGCAGCAATGGCAGCTTATACAGGTACACCTACTAACGGTACTATCGAATTTTCAGGTGAATTAGTGAATTCTGCTTGTGGTTTAAGTGAAGAATCAAGTCCTGTAAAAGTAAACTTTTATCAGATCCCTGTTTCTAATTTAAAAAATGGTGAGCGTGCAGGTAATATCAAGAAAGATATCGTTCTGCAAGGTTGTGATACTACTGTTGCACAAACTGCAACTGTAACTTACACACCATCAACTATTAACCCTAATGATAATACATTAGCGGCATTCACTTCAGGTACTGCAAGTGGTGCTGGTATTGGTTTAAGAGACAATGGAAATAAAGATGTTGTTTGGGGACAAGCTTCTACTGCAGTTAACTTAACTGAAGGTAAAACTGCTATTCCATTCGTTGCTTATTTAAAATCTGATAATGCATCTAATGCAGTGACTCCAGGTAGCTTTGATTCAACTATCAATTTCAAAATTGATTACCAATAATTTGTAATTGGTTTTATATCAATATGCGGAGTATTTAATACTCCGCATTAATAAAATCTACCAATAACTAAATGGTATTGTCCATGATAATTCGGGTTGCAAAAATAGCACTAGGCTCTAGTTTGTTATGGCCTCTATTAAGTTGGGGAATGACCGGCAATAACACCCCTGGTGATATTGTAATGCAAGGCGAATTAATAGAAGCCTCATGCACGATTGATCCTGAAAGCCGAGAGCTTTGGGTTAATTTTGGGGAAATCAGTGCCCGAGAAATCACGCCTGAAGTCAATATGTTGGTGAGTAAGAATTTTGCTATAAAACTTGTTGGATGTACGTTGCCTTCTAATGACAAAGGTAGTGCATCGCGCGCGCAAATAACCATGATGGGAACCTCTGTTAATGATGATCAACTTTTACAAGTGAGTGGTGATTCAGAAGGGTTTGGAATTCAATTTAGGGACTCTCACGGTGAAATACTTAAACTTAATAGAAAAATGCCGGATTACACATTATTAGAAGGGCGTAATAGATTAGATTTTACTGCAATTTTAGTTGCTTATCAAAAGCATATTAAGGCAGGTGATTTCGCAGGAGTTCTACGATTTAGAATGGATTATTTCTAAAACTAATAATAATTACATATAAAAGAGAATTGAGCTAAATCTCTAGCCTAATGAGTGAATACTGAGTAACTAAAATGATTATTTTAAATGGAAATATAAATAATATAAAAAAACTATTTGCAATATATATTGCAGTACTTTGCTATTCACCAAATATGTCTGCAAATGATCTTGTTGAGTTTAATGTTGACGTATTAGATGTTGGTGATCGTAACAATATTGATTTAACTCGATTCTCTAAAGATAACTTCGTATTTCCAGGAACTTATTTATTGGATGTCTATATTAATGGACAATCATTGTCGCAGCAGAAGGTCACTTATATTACCGATCCTCAAGATAGTGAAAAATCATTAGTCTGTTTTACCCCTAAGCAAATTGAAATGTTAGCGCTCAAAGAAGATGCGTTAAAAAAAATCCAAGCCATATCTCCTGAATGTTCAAATATTTTACCTATTTCAGGTGTTAAAATTAATAATCATGAAGGCAAACTGGATATCACTATTCCACAAGCATGGATGAAATATTCCGATCCTAGTTGGGTGCCGCCTGAGCGTTGGGATTCAGGGGTTTCAGGCCTTATATTTGATTATAACCTGACAGGGTCAATTTCACGTTCTTTGACGACACATACGAATAAGCATTCATTGTCAGCATATGGCCAAACCGGGTTTAACTTAGGAGCGTGGCGCTTTAGAGCTGATTATCAAGCTAATTATAACGAGCGTGGCGATAGAAAATTTGATTGGAACCAGTTTTATGCATATCGCCCTCTGATCCACATGGCGGCTAAGCTGACACTGGGTGAAATTTATTTAAATTCTCAAGTTTTTGACACGATTCGTTTCACTGGCTTTAACCTTGCCAGTGATGAGCGTATGTTACCGCCAAATTTGCGAGGATACGCACCACAGATTAATGGTATTGCGAAAAGCAATTCAAAAATTGTTGTAACCCAAGCTGGGCGTGTCGTTTATGAAACGACGGTACCTGCGGGGCCATTCAGTATTCAGGATTTGCAAAGTTCAATTCGTGGAACCCTAGATGTCAAAGTTGAAGGTGATGACGGTGAGGTATCGACTTTTCAAGTTGATACGGCAAATATCCCTTATTTAACGCGTCCGGGCTATGTGCGTTATAACGCTTCGGTCGGTAAACCATCACGATTTAATCATAAGCCTGAGGGGCCAATGTTTGCCACGGGAGATTTCTCTTGGGGTCTGAGCAATAACTGGTCACTCATTGGTGGTCTACTTTTTGCGGGTAGGGATTATACCGCTATATCTGCTGGATTAGGCCGTGATTTATCTGTATTTGGGGCACTTTCTGCGGATGTCACACAATCCATTAGCCGAATGCCAGGTGATAACACGCAAACGGGTTCTTCTTATCGCCTGAGTTATTCAAAGTCATTTGATGAACTTAACAGCACGATTACTTTTGCGGGTTACCGCTTCTCGCAGGATAAGTTTAGAACACTGTCGCAATATTTAGATGAGCGTGAAAACAAATATCTGGGTATTGGCCGCCAAAAAGAGATGTATACCGTAACAGGGAATAAAACTTTTTGGGCTGATGATCCTGATTGGAGAACAACAGTATTCTTAACGTATACCCATCAGACCTTTTGGGACCAGACATCTCAAGATAGATATGGCTTATCTGTGGGTCGGACATTTCGTTTAATGGGCATCAATGGTGTTTCAACCAATATTGCAGCCTACCGTTCTGACTATCGGGGTCGACGTGACGATAGCATTTCACTTTCGGTTTCAGTGCCTGTTGGTGATAGCCGTTGGGCGGGATATGACTTGCAAAATAGTGGCAGTAAGACCAGCCACATGCTGTCTTACAGTGACAATAGGGATATGAATAACTTATGGCGAGTTAGAGCTGGTCGAAGCAGCGATGATCGCGTACGGTTTGATGGATATTATCAAAAACGGACGCAACTTGCTGAAGTTAATACTAATGTCAGCTATCAAGAAAGACAAACGGCATCGATCAACGGGACATTGCGCGGTGGTTTCACTGCTACCAAGCATGGAGCTGCATTACATAACAGTACCGGTACAACGGATACAGCAAGAATTATGGTCGACACCAACGGTGTTGGTGGCGTGCCGTTTAACCATGAAAAAACACGAACTAACTGGGCCGGTATTTCTGTTGTGCCTGATATTGTCAGCTATTACAGCTTCGACACGCGTATTGATGTCGATAAGTTAAAAAATAACGTTGATACCAATAAGGCGATAGCAACATCGACATTAACAGAAGGCGCAATCGGTTATCAACGCTTTGATGTTGCAGAAGGTGAAAAGCTCATCGCCACTATTCGTTATAACGATACGGTACCTCCATTTGGTGCTGATGTGACAAACGCTGATGGCATTAACATTGCCATGCTGATGGAAAATGGATTGGCGTATTTGATGGCAGTAAATCCTAAAGAAACATTAACGGTATCTTGGGGCGGAAAAGCGCAATGTAAAATTCAACTGCCTGAAAAAATTAATTCGGGTATGTCAGTTTTGCTGCCTTGCCAATAATGTAATGACAGTTTGAAAAAGTATTCTATAAGGTAGAGAAAATGGCGATTCGTATAAATAAATGGGTAGGTGGTTTGCTAGTTATGATGGTTGGCGTAGGGCAATCATATGCGGGTATTTCACTGGATAGAACACGACTGATTATTACAGGCGATGAAAATTCTGCGAGTGCTAATTTATCAAACACCAGCTCAAGTATTCCTTTTCTTGCTCAGTCATGGGTTGAAGATGCCAATGGGAAAAAAATCACATCGCCATTAGTTGTATTGCCACCATTACAGCGCATTAATGGTGGGCAAAAAGGGGTTGCCCGTGTTTCAAAAACAGCCGAGATAGATAAGTTACCCCAAGACCGAGAAAGCCTGTTTTATTTAAATGTGCGCGAAGTTCCGCCAAAACCCGATAAACCGAATGTTTTACAGTTAGCGATGCAATCGCGCATTAAATTATTTTATCGGCCGACAGCCATTATTCCTGAGTCTAAAAGTGCAGTTTGGCAAGACCAAGTCATATTTTATAAACAGGGAAATAATTGGCGTGCTGAAAACCCAACCCCTTATTTTGTGACCATTATTAGCCTTAATAATAAACCGGTGGCAGAAGGTGGAAAAAAACTAACTGATTTTCCAGGGGTGATGATTGCACCTAAATCGCATCTCGATATTAAGGTCAATAGTTCAGGCGAGAGTTTCACCATGATGTATGTGAATGATTATGGTGGTCATCCAGAACTTAAATACAGTTGTAGCGGAAATACGTGTAAAGCGTTACCACCAGAGCAACAGATTCGCTAGGAGTATTGATATGAACATTAGGTGCTTAGGGATCGTGTTATTGGGGCTAGGAAGTTTTTCCGCAGTTGCAGAAATTGCGGATGAAAAGCTGTCCCGCCAAACATTGCTAGACGTACATAGTACTGTGCATTTTACAGGGAGCGTCTATGCATCGCCTTGTGTTCTTGAATTAGAAACACAAGAGCAGTATGTCGATTTAGGTGAAATCAATGCCAGAGAGTTTCATCGCATTGGCGATAGAAGTACTCCTGTTGCATTTAATATTCGCCTCAAAGATTGCCAACGCGGAGCATCCAAGTCATTTGTGAATTCTGCCGGAGAAGCAACTCAAAATGCGCAGCGTTATTACTTGACGGGAGAAAGCGCTGTTTCATTGAGCATTGCGGGAGATACGGATTTTTTTAACCCTGATCTGGTGCGAGTGACAGGTGATATTCGAGGTGCCGGGTTGCGTATTTCCAGTAAAGAAAATCAAAACCTAATGGTCAACCAGCCAACAAGTTCATGGGTGATCAAACCTGGCGATAATAACATCACACTTAATGCATCATTGGAATCTACAGCACGGTCTGTTTCGGCGGGAACCTTTAGCGGATTAGTTAGGCTAAAACTGGAGTATTTATAACCATGTTTGTATCCAACAACAAAAAACTAAAAGATATGACTATTGTGGCTGGTTTACTCACAATAGGGGTCTTGCCGTTATCTGCTTTAGGTTATCCTCACGGTTCCGCTATACCGGACGGGGGAACTTATACATTCGAAGCGAGAATGAATAATCAATTACTCGTTAATGAGAAGGATGCAGAAACGGTATTCAATTTTGATGTGGGTAACTGGCCTTACTTTGATATTTACTGCCAAAGCTACATGAATCCAGGAGGGGTTGGGAATACCGGTCCTGATTCAGGAATGACATTTGATTTAATGTCAACTATTCCTACATCAATGCAAAACCCGGGGTACCTGAACCTTAATGAATATTTTGATGTAAAAGTTGAAATTCAAATAGGGGGAAGGGTTGGTCAGAAAGTCACTGTTCCAGTGAAGGATATGTGGAATGGGGGTTCTGACCCAATAGAGTGTAGACCACCGAGTGTTAATAGCCGTGATTATGGTGTCGAGCTACGGACAGGGTCGAGTGGAACAATCACGTTTAGACTGAAAAAACCGATTATTAATGGCATTACCATCAACCAAGCGGAACTGGTGCAGGTTTTTGCTAAAAAAGGCAGTCCAGCGAATGGCAGTACAGCTTATGCGCCAATTCCATCAACTCGAGTCGTTTTAGGGGCAGGAATTATCACGGTTGCTGATGAGTGTACGATTAATGAAGGCAACCCAATAGATATTAATTTTCTTGATGTGGCAAACACGAGTGAACAGTTAAATGGCACTAATTATGCTCAGCCCTTTAAGATCCCAGTTAAATGTACCGGTGGCAGTTTTACGACAGGTGATTTAAATATTAAGCTGTCATTGTTGCCAGGAGCGTCAGGCAGCGCGGATTTTAACCCTGATTATTTCGGTACGTTAAAGAACGGTGTGAAACGCACAAATCTTGGCATTGTGGTGACTGATAATTTGACCGGAACCTTGGTAAGACCGAACCAAGCTTATCAAGTGCCTAATTTTATCAATAACCAAGGCACTTGGAACTTAACGGCTGCGCCAATAGCTGCGCCTGGTAGCAGCGTGGAAGAAGGTGAATTTACAAGTACCGGGACAATTCTTGCTGAATTCCAATGAGGCCGATCATGCGAAATAATAATCAGATAAAGCGTAATAAATATTTATTGTCGATTGGCTTATATTTACTAATCTCAGGGTCGGTGAGTGCAAGTGTGATCCCGAGTAATATGGGAAGCTATTCATTCAGAGGCATGGTTGTTGCTACGCCATGTCAGATAGCGCCGGGAAGTGAGAAGGTCCCTGTTGATTTTCAACAAATTTCGGTTAAAGACCTTTATAAAGAAGGTAAGTCGAAACCTTTAATTTTCTCAATCCATTTAACGAATTGTAATACGACCATATTTAAATCGGTGACAGTGACTTTTAATGGAATTGAAAATAAAAATCTTCCTGACCATCTTGCGATTAGTGACCAAAGTGAGGCAAGCGGAATCGGTATTGGGTTATTAAACTTAAATGAAACACCCATAGAATTGAATACGCCATCATTAGCGCAAAATTTGGCAAAAAATGATACGGAAATTCAATTCAAGGCTTATGTCGAAGCTGAGCCAGAAGCGAGAATTAACGAAACGATTACCTATGGGAATTTTTATAGTACTGCATACTATACATTAAATTATCAATAACGAATGAAACATGATGTTTGCAATCAAAATTAAAGATAATAAAAAAGAAAGTTATCCATGGGTTCTTTTAGGTTTTGTCATTATATTTTTTGGCATTATATCGCATATTTATCTGCCGAATATGGGCGGAACAGGTTTGTCATTGCCATTCAATATAATTAGTGGTTTTTTTATTGCTTTTTTTATTGTGATGATTAGTATTACACAAATTAAAAATTTAACCTTATACTATTCTAAGTCGAGTAATTATATTACGATTGGGTTAGTCTTATTATTAGGCTTGTGTTTTTTTTCGCCAGAAAATTACCAGCTTAATGCGTACTTGACTGCGTATTGGTTATTGGGGGCGTTGTTTTTTTATCAAGCTTTATTGCAAATAAATATTTCAGAAACTGTATTGAAAATAATTGTTTGCAGTGTATTATTTGCTGCTATTATTGAGAGTCTATATTCAATAGCACAGGTTTTTAATTTTTTTCCGATATCAGGGGATAGGCCATATGGTGTATTCCAACAAGTTAATGTTCTTTCTAGTTTTATTTGTGTTGGTATTGCCAGTGCAATAGGCATGTTTATTTTAATGAGAACTGTCACACGGTATGCGTTTGCCATTATCATTGTGAGTCTCATTTTAATGAGCATGGTATTGCCATTGTCCCAATCATTAACTGGATATTTAAATTTATTATTAATTGTTATTGTTTTTTATTTTTTCGCAAAGTATCATCGTCAATATATTGTTTACTCTTTAATAGCGATTGTTATCGGTCTTATTATTGGCTATGGAATAAAAGTTAGTTTTAATATTTCTGACTTTTCTGAAAGTAAATTACAAACATCACATATTAGATGGGTGCTATGGCAACATAGTTTATATTTATTTAGCGAAAATATTTTATTTGGCTCTGGGGTTGGTAGTTTTGAATCTGTATTTTTAGAGCGTTTTGGTGGTGGTTTGCTAGGAACCAGTGAAAAGGTTATTTCACATCCACACAATGAGATATTGCGTTGGATGGTTGAAGGTGGGTTAGTTGGTATTGCGGCAATATTGTTAGTTATTATTGGTGGTGTGCATCTACTTTATTCTTCATTAAAAAATAAAAATAACAATTATGTTTTTTTAGTTATTGCGTTACCAATTGTTTTTCATATGATGACAGAGTTTCCATTGTGGCTATCCATACCTCATGGTGTGGTATTGATATTGTTAATACGTTGTGCCGATGTTCCAACTAAAAAATATTCATTGAATAAGTTTGTAGGGTATTTTTCGAAAACAATTATTGCGTTAGGTGGTTTGTTATCCATGGGGTTATTGTATTTTACTTTGCAAACACAGCAATATTTAACATATATAGAAAAAACAGGACAGCAGTATCTTCTTTCAATGAATGAGCCTGATTATAGTGAATGGAAATACTATTTAATCGATGACCGTTACAAATTAGATCTCAATATGGGGTATTTATTACGCTATAACGAGACACAAAACCCTTATTATTTGAATTTGTTTTCATCTTGGGCAGAAAACTATTCGCGTTCTTGCCCAGATCTTAATGTTTATTTTTCTTGGATCCTTGTTTTAAATGAATTAGGTGAGAAAGAGAAAACAAAAAGCGTCAAAGAAAAAGCGATTTTTTTATTTGATAATAATGAGAAATTAGAAGGATTGAATTTTTAGTTATCCATGCGGTAATTCGTGTGTTAATTAAAAATCTAAAGGATTTATTGGTGTTAATTATCAATAAATAGGGCGTTTTATTAATTAAAATCTATATTAAAGGAAATAACATGAAAAAGTTAAATGCTATCGAAGCTGCTGCTGTAGTTGGTGGAACAAAACAAGTTTGTACTAATTCTTACGAGAGCATCACTGTTGGTGGTGTTAAATCTTGCCAATTAGTGACCACTTGTACTGATAAGCACGGTAATAAAACATACAAAGCAAAAGCTGTTGGTGCATCAAACTGTGATGTAACAGCTCCATAGTATTAAATTTGATTTTTATTAATTGATACATGGGGAGCTATCCCCATGTATTTTTCGTACCGGAATGGAATTAACTGTTATGAATACTCGTTTTAAACCAATAACTATTACACTTTATACTCTATTTGTTATTATCGCTTCTTCGCTCATGACGGTTTTGTTCTATCATATTTTTGTTTTTAACACTTTCTCAAATGATGATGCACAAAGCTCTTCTTTTATTGAATTTAATAGTGAACAAGTTTTATTGAGTCCAATAAAAGAAAATAACAGCATCATAGAAGTCCTTTCTTATGGTTGCCATTATTGTGCCGTAAATCATGATAATGTCAGTCAATTCGAAAAAACACTCCCTGAGAACGTCAACTTTAAAGTCGTGCATTTAGCCATGGATAATAATATGGGGCTTGCTGCTTATGCGCCTATTTTTGCGACATTGGAAGAGATGGGAGTGGAATCTCAATACCGTCAAGATCTTTATACTGCCGTTATCAATGATAAGCTTGATTTAGCTAACAAAGATGTCTTAAACCAATGGTTAAAACAGCACAATGTTGATTCAACCCAATACCTAAAAACCAGTGAAAGCCAAGCGGTTCAAGAACGTCTGAAAAACATGCTTGAAATTAGCAAGTTTTATCAAATTACTGGAACACCTGCATTTATTATCAATAAACGCTATGTCGTCTATCAAGACCGTGATTTTGCAGACTTTACTGCTTATATGCTTGAGTTATTAGACAAAAGCAATAAGGAGTTACGGTGATCCGGTTTTGCATTGTCTGGACGGTATTTACAGCGAAAAACTGTTTGATGCCGTTTAAAAAAGGATATCAAAAACTTAATCATAGTGGACTTGCCTTTTTACGGTTGTTATTGCGCCGAGGCTATATCACATCGGTATTATTTGTCTCCAATTTATTATGTCGCGTCGGCTTATTAGGTCGTCAATATCGTAATCGGAATAAAGTCGCCACGGAAAACTTTCGTAGTTTAATGGAAACGAAAGGGCATATTGATATGAGCTGGATAGCTGTTCGACGCTTCATTTTGGAAGAGGCAGCCACATGGGGACAAAACCAAAAAATCATGGCGCAAGTTCGAGTTTGTACCCTTGAACTTGATAGCGTCGTTGCGCCTTTGCACCAACAAAATAACCCCGTTGTACTTGCTCCATTGCATATGGTTTCTGATGTTTTAGCTACCATGGTTGGCGCGGGGGTGACTCCAGGCAATGCGACGGTGGTGGTTTCGTCGAGTGCAGAACAGCAGAAGTATAACGCCTCGGCACGTGAGTTAGGGCAGGTGAATTTATCGTATTGTTCTATTCATCAAGGGAATAAAGTATTAGCTAGCCAGTTAATGACTGCGATGACAGAAGCGGCGACAGGGCAAAAGAATATAATTATTTTTCCTGATATCACCCCTGATTACACGGTTCAAACAGAAGAAGGGGCGTCGAGCAAATTATCGTGCCATTTATTTAACCGTGCAGCAAAGCTGCACAATGGTGTAGTGCGTTTATCCAGTGCGATTTCGGCACAGGTAGTTTTTTATCATCTGTACTACCAAAACGGTTTAAAAATCAAGGTTTATCCGCCTGTTGCAGCAAAAGATGTTGCAACTCAAATGCCCGCCATCATTGAAAATGCGGTTCGTCATTATCCCAATGATTGGCTTTTATGGCATAGCCATTCACTTTAT
Source organism: Providencia sp. PROV116 (assembly GCF_028482485.1). Classification (NCBI taxonomy): domain Bacteria; kingdom Pseudomonadati; phylum Pseudomonadota; class Gammaproteobacteria; order Enterobacterales; family Morganellaceae; genus Providencia; species Providencia sp. PROV116. The sequence continues at coordinate 16,648 of NZ_JAMPQO010000017.1, forward strand.
TTTATTAGCCATTAAATAATAATGAAAAATATTATTCCAAATTTTGTTTCTCAAGAAGAAACCAATGAATGTGGCTTAGCATGTATTGCGATGTTAGCACAAACTCAAGGTCTCAATGTTTCTCTTGAAACGCTGCGAGAGGTGTATCCAGCATCGGATCATGGAACTTCTTTGATTGACCTTTCGTCCATTTTAGCTAATTACGGTGTTGCGACGACACCAGTGCTATTTGAGCACCAAGAGCTCAATAGCTTACCACTTCCCGCTATTTTACATTACGGAGCAAGCCATTTTGTACTGCTTGCTTATCGCAAAGGAAATAACGTGTGCGTGATGAACCCTGCAATTGGGCAGCAGTGGTTACCTTTCTCTGCATTAAAAGCGGAAATCAGCGGTTACGCATTAATTTTAGAACCAGATACTGCGCTGGAAAAAATTGAGTCACTCGCACCAGAAGACAGAAATGATGGGACTACAGGGAAAAAAGCCCCTCATGCAATGAGCCTGAAAGAAACCTCAGAAATTCGTGGTGTTTATTGGTTGATGATATTCGCTTTTTTGGTTTCTTTAACGCTATTTTTAATGCCAGCAATGGTTAGCAATGCGATCAACCAAGCTTTTTCCGACGCTAAAAATGCCATTTTCCCTTACGGCTGGTTCATTGTTGCCTTTGTGGTTGCAACACTGTTAGCACTCGGCGTGAGAATACTAAGCGAGCGTTTCGTAAAACACTTTGTGTTGATTAAAAGCGGGGTGGGTTTTTCCCGTTTATTGAGTAATCCATTGCGCTTTTTTGAAAAACGCGCCCCCGGGGATGTGTTTAGCCGTTTTGTTGCTTGGCAGGGGGCATTAACCGAAAAAATCGAGCTGGATAACGGGCTACGAACGGATTGGGTTATTTGTGCGATAGCATTAGGTACCATGTTTTGGATTGCGCCCGTATTAGCAGTTATTTCAGCTGCGGGTGTTACCGTGATGGGCTTAATTAGTGTATGGGCGATAATTCGTGATCGGTGGTATACCCAACAGTTACAGTTAAAATCAGCAGAATTAAATGACTTTTTTATGGAGACGCTGCAGGGCATTCTGACTATAAAAACAGCAGGGATAGAAAATCAGCGTAAGGCGCAATTTGCATGGTTAAGCCGTGAATTGTTTACCTGTATGCAACGCAGAAATGTGTATCAACAAATTAAAGATGGCATCTATCAATTAACCGGTAGTTTGGAGATGGTCATTTTTATGTTAGTGGTTTTACCCATGGTGGCCAATGAGTTAATTTCTTTGGGGGATTTCTTTGCTTATAGTTTCTTGCGTCAAATTTTCACCAATTATGTGACGCGTATTTTTTATGCGATTATCCATAAGTCGCAACTGCATATTATTGATACACGTGCCCATTCTTTATTCCCTAAGAAAAGTGAGCAGGACACCGCGCCATTCCACGAAAAACAAGCCGCAGTGCTAGGAAAAGCCCCTCACTTATCTTTCAATGGGATTCATTTCAGTTATGACCCTGCGAAACCGATTTTAAATAATGTGTCATTAGACTTACCTTCAGGCACGCAGGTTGCCATTGTTGGGGAGTCAGGAGCAGGAAAAAGCACATTATTACGGACAATCGCGGGTTTATTCAGTCCACAGCAAGGAGTATGCGAGTCCAACGGTGAGGCCGTTAGTGTGCAGCAGCTTACGCAATTGGTTTGCTTGCAAAGCCAAGAAGATATTTTATTTAATGCGACCGTCTTAGATAACATCACGCTATTTGACCCTAACTTCCGCGAAAAAGATAAAAAAAGAGTCGAAGTGTTGCTTGATAAACTGGCTCTCAGTGCAGTGATTAATCAATTACCTGGTGGGGTTAATGCGTTAATAAGAGAAAGCCATGCGGCGCTGTCACTTGGGCAACGTCAACGTTTGTTATTGGCTCGTTCTTTATACAGTGCCCGTCCTATTTTGTTATTGGATGAGCCCACCGCCAATTTGGATGAAGAAACGGCGAAAATAGTCATGGCGACCATTCAGTCACATTGTCAGAAAACAGGTAAGACATTGATTGTTGTCACTCACAGTGAAGAGCTGGCGGCTAATTTCGATGCACTTTACCGAATAGTTGATGGGAAATTAAGTCTTGAGAACAGCCCTAATAAAGCCTCTTGTGTGACAGTAAGCACGCCTCAACCTGAACCTTCTTTGTTAGCGGCAATGGAAGGAACTCCCTCATGACCTCTCGCCACGTAGCACCAAAATTGGGTTTAACGACTCAACGATTACGCATTTTAGGTGGGTTGGTAGCACTACTTGTGCTGATCGTGGTGATCGGCCGTTTTGTTTGGCAATCACCCGCACCAGCGTTGCATGAAAACGCAATTTTATCGGTGGAACGTGGCGATATTGAAAAAGTTGTCATGGTCACGGGGACATTAAAGCCCTCAATGCAAGTTAACGTAGGGGCTCAGGTTAACGGGCAAATCAAAAAACTGTATGTAAAACAAGGCGACAAAGTAGTTAAAGGGGAATTGTTGGCAGAAATCGACCCAACTATCCAGCAGTCTGAGCTCAAAAATGCAACCGCTCGGTTATCCAGTGCTCAGGCGCAAAAACGGGCTGCAGAAGCGACATTAATACAGTATATCAAAGCCTATCGGCGCCAAGTGGTGATGCAGAGAGATGGCTCTGGTATTCGCAGTGAATATGAACAAGCACAAGCCCAATATGAGGCGCAATTACAGCAGGTTAATGTCAATGAGGCGTTAATCACGCAATCAGAAATGGACGTGCAAACTGCACAAGCTAACCTCAATTTTACACGGATCATCGCGCCGATTAGTGGCGAAGTACTAGGTATTGTGGCGAACGAAGGGCAAACCATCGTTTCTTCACAGACAGCACCGACCATTTTAGTGCTGGCGAACCTAGATAAAATGCAGGTTCAGACACGAATTTCGGAAGCGGATATTCAAAAAATTCGCCCAGGCCAACCCCTCACATTCTATGTGATTGCGGACCCTGAAACGCACTACGAAAGTACCATGGGGTATGTTCAACCCATTCCTCCCGAAGCGCTTGATGAAAATAACAATAATTCTGGGGGGCAACAGAACAGTGCAATTTATTACAACGGAACATTTGAGGTTGATAACGCCGATCGTGCATTAAAGACATCAATGACAGCGCAAGTATTTATTCGTGTTGCACAAGCGAAAGATGCGTTACGACTCCCCGTTAGTGCACTGGGGCGAGCGGTAGGTGCAAACCAATATGAAGTGACCGTGATCAACAATGAAAAACCGGAAATTCGCACTATCAAAGTGGGGATTAATGATCGCCATTTCGTCGAAGTACTTGAGGGGATTAGCGAGGGTGAACACGTTGTTATTCAATCAGATAATGTGGCGAGTTAATGATGGCGACGACACGAAATGTATCTTTTACCCGCCCTCTGATTGAACTTCATCATGTTTACCGTGAGTTTTCAGCAGGTACGCAAACTATTCCTGTTTTGAATGATATTTCGCTATCAATTAACCAAGGGGAAATGGTCGCTATCATTGGCGCATCAGGTTCAGGTAAATCGACTCTGATGAATATCATTGGTTGTTTAGATAAGCCTTCTCAAGGAGAAGTGTTTATCAATGGGATTGCGGTTCATGAGGTGAACAGTGACCAACTGGCGGAATTACGTAGCCAATATCTTGGATTTATTTTTCAACGTTATCACCTGATGCCCTACCTGACTGCAGAGGAAAATATTGCTATCCCTGCTTTGTATACGGCAATGCCAGAAGATGAGCGGAGCGCACGAGTTGCTTTATTAGCAGAAAAGTTAGGGTTACAAACACGCTTGGATCACAAACCTTATCAGCTATCTGGTGGGCAACAGCAGCGTGTTAGTGTTTGTCGCGCCTTGGTCAATGGTGCACAAATAATTCTTGCAGATGAACCTACAGGGGCATTAGATAGCGCCAGTGGCCATGCATTGATGGATATTTTACATCAGCTTCATCTCGATGGGCACACTGTTGTGATTGTGACCCACGACCAAAATATCGCTCAGCAAACTCAGCGAATTATTGAAATTAGTGATGGAAAAATTGTTTCTGATAAGCAGAACCAAGCACAGACAGACACAAAACAACGGCACCAGCTTCCTGCTGTTGAAGATAATGGCCGTGCATCGGTGTGGCGCAATATTATTGAGTCCATTCGTATGGCATGGCGGGCCTTACTCGGTCATCGTATGCGTGCATTTTTGTCGATGTTGGGAATTATCATTGGTATTTCTTCTGTGGTGTCATCAATGGCCGTGGGGGAAGGTGCAAGACGCTCCATCATGGATGAAATCGGGAAGCTTGGTAGCACGACACTGGAAATTCGCCCCGGTACTGGGTGGGGGGCAAAGCGGCCTGATATGGAGCGTGCGTTATCGTTAAATGATGTTAAAAGCCTAAAGCAACTGCCATGGATTGAGTCTGTTTCTCCCGTCGCGAGTAGCATGACGATGGTCGTTAATAAAGGCTTGGATAACTCCATCATGCTTAATGGTGTTTCAGAAGAGTATTTTGCGGCACAAGGGTTTCAGCTTTTACATGGCAGTTTATTCAGTACGCTCGATATGGCTGACAGCGAGCCCGTTATTGTATTGGATGAAGGAAGCCGAGAAGTACTTTTTCAGCCAGAAGAAGAACCGTTAGGGCAAATTGTGCAGATTGGCCATTCGCCATGGCGAATTATTGGTATTGCCCGTAAACCGGGGCCCAAAATGTCGAGCGGCTTTGTTATGGGGTGGGTGCCTTACTCATCGTTACAGCAACGTGTGGTCGGGGACAAACCTATTGAGTTTATTTCACTGCGCTTCCCTGAAAGCTTAACCTCTCAGCAAGCTGAATTACAGGTTGAGCGTTTGTTACTACGCGAACATGGTAAAAAGGACTTTTTTATTCAGTCGGATGACCAGCTCGCCAATGCATTACAAAAAACATCCGATTCTATGTCATTACTGATCACTTCGATTGCCGCTATTTCCTTATTGGTTGGCGGCGTTGGGGTGATGAATATCATGTTGGTTTCTGTAACGGAACGAACTCATGAAATCGGGATCCGCCTTTCTGTTGGTGCTCGTCCTCAAGATATTATGAACCAATTTCTGATAGAAGCTGTGATGATTTGCTCGCTTGGCGGCTTAATTGGTATTGTTGGTTCATGGTTAACGGGGTGGATTTTCTCTTATTTCACCACTGAATTTACGATGGTGTTTACTCTGTTCCCTGTTTTATTAGCGTGTGGTTTCTCTGCTTTAATTGGTTTGGTTTTTGGTTATTTTCCTGCTCGTCGGGCTGCCAAACTCAACCCAACGGAGGCATTGGCACGCGAATGAATATCAAATCACTTTATATTATTTCTGCTTTATTTTTGCTTAATGGCTGCGGCAGTTTTACGCGTACCGAATACCAACGCCCTGAACTCACATTGCCTCAGAAGTGGGATGATAAAATACGCCAATCTGGTGCGAATGACGTGATTACGTCAGTGCAGGGGGGAAATGTTGCTGGAAATTGGTGGGATAAGTTTAAAGATCCTCAGCTATCCCAACTGATCAATCAGGTATTAGAAAATAATAATGATTTAGCCACCGCGGCAATTAAATTAAAGCTTGCGCGAAGTACTGCCGGGCTAGCAAATACCAATATAACCCCGGATTTCTCCCTTGGCGGCTCAGCAAGTAATACGAAATCTATTCGCCATGGCACTTCCCCTCAAGAAAGCTATAGCTCAAACCTAACATTAAATTATGAAATCGATTTATGGGGAAAACTGGCACGTATTCGTGAAAAGAATGAGTGGGAAGCAATAGCAACCGAACAGGATTACCATGCAACAGCATTAGTGGTTATTAATACGACAGCACAATTATATTGGAATATTGCACTGTTAAATCAACAGGTTGATAACCTGATAGCGAGCCAAAAGATTGCAGAAAAAAGTCAGCAGCAAATTAAGTCATGGTATTTGGCAGGAAAAGTTAGCCAGCTGGATTTCTTACAATCACAGCAAACGGTGATTAGTCGAAAAAATGAATTGCGACGACTCATTAAAGAGCGTGATAGTTCCCGTAATGCATTAGCACTATTGTTAAACCGCCCTGCAGAGCAACATGTGCGTGAGCTTAGCGCACTTAATCGAAATCAACGGATTGAAATTCTTAACGCGACACCGTTGGCCGTATTAGCACAGCGGCCGGATATTCAAGCCGCCGAGTCACGTTTACGTTCCGCGCTTGCTGATTCTGACGCTGCTAAATTGAGCTTCTACCCGACACTGTCTTTGCAAGGTGCGCTTAATGCGGGTAGCCAGCTGTTTTCTCAATGGTTTAGTGACCCGACACGGGTTGTTGGGGGTTCGATTTCTTTGCCATTTATTCAGTGGAACACAGTGAAATTGACCATTGAACAATCCGACTTACAAGTGCAACAAGCTGCGGTGGCATTTCGTAGTGCAGCTTATACCGCCTTGTCAGAAGTCGATAATGCCATGGAAGCCCGTTTTGCTGCAGATGAAATTCGTCAGCAATTGCAACAGTCATTATCACTTAGCCAGCAGCGACTAAAACTAACCAACAGCCGTTACAGAGCCGGTGCTGTGGATTATCAAACACTGCTTAATGCGCAAGATGACCTTTTAACTATTGAGAACTCATTAGCGCAAAATCAATACGATTATCTTTATGCAACGCTACAACTTTGGCTAGCACAAGGTGGCGGTAGCGCTCGACAGGAGGACAACCCATTATGAACCAAAAATCTCACTTTAAACGCGTTGTTGTCACAGGCTATGGGGCTGTCACTCCTCTGGGTGATACGGCTTCGGCATGTTGGCAAGCAATTATGGATAAAAAGCTCGGTTATCGTTACGTTGATAAAACCGCGCAAAATATCCACAGTCATTTTTTAGGGCTTATTGATAATGAACCTAGCTTAAAAGGGGTTCCCGCGGCTATTCGTCGTCGTTTACCACGCCATACGCGTTTAGCCTTGGGGGCAGCGCGGGAAGCCATGGATATGGCCTTCGCAGGCACGCCATTAACTGATTTTTATGACCCACTGATGTGCGGTGTCATTATGGGAACGGGATGGGCAGGGCTTGATGAAAGTTATATGTCAGTAAGTGAATTTGAAGCGACAGGGATGACCTCGCCTTTCAACTGTTTTTATGCAATGCCAAATGTGACAACGGCGGCTTGCAGCCAGTTTTGGAATTTGCGTGGATATCAAAATACCACCATCGCGGCTTGTGCGACAGGCACTATTGCGATTGGTGATGCTTTTGAAGCGATTCGTCATGGACGAGCCGATATGATGCTCGCAGGTGCAGGGGAGTCCTTGCGGACAGATTGTGCTGTATGGAATATCGATGTTCTTGGTGCTTTAACACGTGAAGCGGAAGACCCGACTCGTGCCAGTTGCCCATTTAGCGCAGATCGCAGTGGTTTTGTCCTTTCTGAAGGTGCGGCCGTGTTGTGCTTAGAAGAGCGTGAGAGCGCTATTTCTCGTGGCGCCACCATTTTGGGCGAGATTACGGGGTATGCGAATTTTTCTGATGCCTTTGATTTTACATCACCAGCAGAAGATTGTGTTGCCCGAGTGAAAACCATTGAAATGGCTTTACAACAAGCGGGAGCTGCTCCTGAATCTCTCGATTATATCAATGCCCATGGAACCTCAACGGCTCTTAATGACTTAAATGAAACAGAATCATTGAAAAAGGCATTAGGTGCGGCAGCTTACCAAGTCCCAATATCCAGTACGAAATCCTATACGGGACATTTAATTGCCGCTGCTGGCAGCTTTGAAACCATTATTTGCTTGCAAGCGATGGCGCATGGTGTGATGCCTGCAACTGCGAATTTGCACCACTCGGACCCGCAATGTGACCTCGATTATATCCCTAATGAACACCGCATTGGTGAAGTTAAGCGTGCATTAAACCTGAGTTTTGGTTTTGGTGGGGCAAATGCGGCACTGATTTTAGAGAAAGCGTCATGAGGACTTTACGCTATACCCTTGAGGATGCAAAACAGTGGGCCTCATTTTCTGGTGATGATAACCCGATTCATTTCGACCTTGAATGGGTCAAAGCAAAGGGTGGAGAACAACTGAGTGTGCATGGCATGCGTGCATTACTCGATGTGAAACAATTCGCGAGTGAATCATTAAATCATCCATTATTGGCTTCAAAAGAGGTTACCGCCCCTGAGTTTATCAAATGTGTTGTGCGACTGCGTAATCCCCTGTGGAACGATAAAGATTATCAATTAGTTGCACGAAATAAAGCAGGGTCTGTAGCTTTACTCTCTTCTGATACACAACAAAATTGCTTAACTTGCCAATTGTCGAACAGTCCTCCACCGGTATTACATGAAATCGCCAATGAGATAACGATTTCGGCCGCAGAGATGGTGAAATTGCAGTCAATATTTTCTCAGTTTTCCAACGAAATGTATGAATGGCAGTTTATTGATGCAGTTTTGTTCTGGTACTTAATTCATGATAGTTCGTTATTTGAACAACAAGAGATCGCACAATGGCTGCCGGTCGGCTCAACATTGAAAGATATTTTTTGCCGTTATCCTATCGTACAAACCCACCAAGAGGTGGTGTTTGACCGTGAACTTCTGACTAAATGGGTTCCTATCACCTCTCCTGAGCCTATTTACCTACGTATTTTGCCGGCCTTAGTGATCGCGGATAGTGAGAGTGGTCGATTAGTGAGTATTAGTATCGCCGCCCGCTACAGAGAAAAAATAATAAATAATTCAATAACATTGAAAGTTAATTCAATAACTCAATAAGAATGCAAGGATAAAACAAATGAGCCAATATCAAGAAATTTATACCAAAATTAGTGACATGATCTGTGACGCAAAAGATTTAGAAGCAGAAGAGCTGAATGCGGAGATGACTTTAGTCCAGTTAGAGTTCGATAGCTTAGATTATGTTGAACTTATGGTGCTGGTTAAACGTGATTTTAATGTTGCTTTAGATGCGGAATTTTTCCTAGAACATCCAGAAATTTCGGTGAAAGCGCTGTGTGAACATATTGATAAGGAGTCGAAATCTTAAAATGGCAAATAATCAATGGATACTCGTGACGGGAGGAAGCCGGGGAATTGGGCTCGCACTAGTTAGTGAATTGCGACGCCACTGGAATGTGGTTTTTACTGGGCGTAGCGTTGATGGCGTTAATGAAACACAAGCGAATCTTGAAAACCCCAATTTAGATACATGGGTGAAAGGATCCCCGTGTGATGGTAAGAATGAAACACAAGTTGACGCGCTTTCTAGCTCGTTATTGGAACAATTTGGAGCGCCTACGGCGATTATTCATAATGCGGGTATCACTAGGGATGCCTTACATATTCATCAAGATGCTGAAATCTGGCGAGATGTGCTAGAGAATAACGTCATTTCCGTGATGAATTGGCACCGTAAATTATTACCTGCCATGTTGATGGCGGGGAGTGGCTCAATCGTATTGATGTCATCAATTACAGGGTTAAAAGGCAATATTGGTCAAACAGCTTATGCGGCGAGCAAATCGGCGATGATGGGGTTGACGCGTTCATTGGCTCATGAGGTTGGGCGTTTTGGATTACGTGTGAATTGTATTGCTCCGGGGCTTATTGATAGTGATATGACCCGTGCAATGCCTGAAGCTAAATTAAAAGCTATGTGCCAAAACATCCCTTTACGTCGCTTAGGGCAACCTCAAGAAGTGGCAGAGCTAGTTGAATTTTTGATTGGTAATAATAGCCAGTACCTAACCGGGCAAACATTGGTCTTAGATGGTGGGTTAACGGCATAATCGACAGTTTAAGTGCTGTTAAAAGAAAAAAGTCACTAGATAAGGTTAGTTTCTATGTTTCCCCTTAAACGCTTTAGTCAATTTTCGTTTAAGGGGATTTTTTATGGATAGAGACTCGGAAATAAATGAAAAACAGTAAACTCAAGTTAAAGAAGAATGGAATTATATTTATTTCAATTTAATTCATAATTAAACATTAAAAATAATTATTTTAATTTTAGTCTGGCTTGAATGACTCGATATAACGTATCAAAACCACACAATTTGTATTGGATTGTTGATCGTGCACAATACCCCACGGTGCCTCGGTTATAGAATGGTAATTGGAAGTTGATAAATAAATTAAAGATAAAAATAAATTTCAGAAAACCATTTTAAAACGCTGAAGCAATGTAAAGTGAGGCAGATATGAGTAAAGCATTATCTGAGGGAGTACTCCAATCGGAGATCAGCCGCAGGAAGCTAATGCAAACCAGTACCGTCGGGGGGCTCGCACTTGCAAGTGGAGCGCTAAGTTTACCTTTTAATAGTGTTGCTAATACCAGTGAAACCGCATCCAAAACAGCCATACCTGAAGAGAAAATAGTTTGGAGCGCATGTACTGTTAACTGTGGGAGTCGCTGCCCACTGCGTATGCATGTGGTTGATGGTGAAATCAAATATGTCGAAACCGATAATACCGGAGATGATGTTTACGGCAATAAGCATCAAGTTAAAGCCTGTTTACGTGGTCGCTCAATGCGCCGTCGTGTCTATAACCCTGACCGCTTGAAATACCCAATGTTGCGCGTTGGGGCGCGTGGTGAAGGTAAATTCAAACAAATCAGTTGGGATGAAGCCTACGATTTAATCAGCGATAACCTAAAACGGATCATTGCCGATTATGGCAATGAAGCGGTGTATTTGAACTATGGAACAGGCACATTAGGTGGCACAGTCGCACGTTCATGGCCGCCAGCGAATTCACCCATCGCCCGTTTGATGAACTGTATGGGCGGCTATTTAAACCATTACGGAACCTACAGTACGGCACAAATCAGCTGTGCAATGCCGTATACCTATGGTAGTGGGGCGGGTAATAGCGTTTCCGATATCGAAAACTCAAAGCTGGTGGTTCTCTTCGGTAACAACCCTGCAGAAACCCGTATGAGCGGTGGTGGGATTACTTATCAATTAGAACAAGCTCGTGAGCGTTCTAATGCAAGAATGATAGTGATCGACCCGCGTTATACTGATACAGCAGCAGGGCGTGAAGATGAGTGGATCCCAATCCGCCCAGGAACAGACGCCGCATTAGTGGCAGGGATCGCCCATGTGTTGATCACTGAAGATATGGTTGATCAACCCTTCTTAGACCAATATTGTGTAGGTTATGATGAGAAAACCCTGCCAGCAGACGCCCCAAAAAACAGTCACTACAAGGCGTATATTTTAGGCCAAGGGGATGATGGCGTAGAAAAAACACCACAATGGGCTGCGCAAATCACAGGTATTCCGGCTGATAAAATCATTAAACTCGCGCGTGAAATCGGTTCTGCAAAACCTGCGTATATTAGCCAAGGTTGGGGGCCGCAACGTCATTCGAATGGTGAACAAACCGCACGTGCGATTGCGATGTTACCGATTTTAACCGGTAATGTTGGCATCAATGGTGGTAATACAGGGGCTCGTGAAGGGAATTATGATATTCCATTTGAGCGGATGCCAACGTTAGAAAACCCAGTTAAAGCAAGCATTTCTGTATTTTTATGGACTGATGCAATAGAGCGTGGCCCAGAAATGACCGCAACTCATGATGGCGTACGCGGTAAAGATAAACTGGATGTTCCGATTAAGTTTATTTGGAACTACGCCAGCAACAGTTTAATAAACCAACACTCTGATATTAATAAAACGCATGACATTCTTCAGGATGATAAAAAATGCGAAATGATAGTAGTGATTGATAACCATATGACCGCCTCAGCGAAATATGCGGATTTAGTCCTACCAGATTGCACGGCCTCTGAACAAATGGATTTTTGCTTGGATGGCGCTGCCAGTAATATGGGGTATGTCATTTTCGCTAGCCAAGCCATCGAACCGCGTTTTGAGAGTAAAACCGTGTATGAAATGTGTACACAAATTGCGCGTCGCATGGGCGTTGAAGAGAAATTTACCGAAGGGCGAACTCAAGAAGAGTGGCTACGCCATTTGTATGAAATCTCACGACAAAAGTTACCTGAGCTACCTGATTTTGAGACATTCCAGCAGCAAGGAATTTATAAAAAAATGGACCCGCAAGGGCATTTTGTGGCGCACAAAGCTTTCCGTGAAGACCCTATTGGTAATCCATTAAATACCCCGTCAGGAAAGATTGAGATCTATTCATCACGCTTAGCGGATATTGCGAAAACATGGACGCTAGCGGAAGGTGATTTGATATCAGCACTCCCAATGTATTCCCCAGGCTTTGAAAGCCATGATGATAAGCTCACCGAAAAATATCCACTGCAATTGAGTGGTTTCCACTATAAATCACGAGTTCACTCCACCTACGGTAACGTTGATGTGATCAAGGCGGCTTGTTTACAAGAGATGTGGATCAACCCTATTGATGCAAAACGTCGCAATATTAAAGATGGCGACATGGTACGAATTTACAACGATAGAGGGGAGGTACAGATCACTGCCAAAGTGACTCCACGCATCATCCCAGGCGTTGTCGCAATGGGGGAAGGGGCTTGGTACGCACCTGATGAAAACAAGGTAGACCATGGTGGTAGCCTAAACGTCCTGACGACTCAACGCCCGTCACCGTTAGCGAAAGGTAATCCGCAACACAGTAATTTGGTTGAAGTGGCAAGGGTATAGGGGGATAAATCATGACAACACAATATGGTTTTTATATTGATTCCGCACGGTGTACGGGATGCAAAACATGTGAGTTAGCGTGTAAGGACTACAAAAATTTATCTCCTGCGGTGAATTTTAGGCGCATTTATGAATATGCAGGGGGAGATTGGCAAGAAGATAACGGTGTGTGGCATCAAAACGTATTTAGTTATTATTTGTCGATTTCATGCAACCACTGCGAAGACCCTGCTTGTGTCAAAGTGTGCCCTAGTGGCGCGATGCACAAACGTGAAGATGGCTTTGTCGTTGTAGATGAAAGCGTGTGTATTGGCTGCCGCTATTGTCATATGGCCTGCCCATATGGTGCACCGCAATTTGATAGCGAAAAAGGACATATGACCAAGTGCGATGGTTGCTATGAACGTGTTGCAGTTGGTAAAAAACCGATTTGTGCCGAGTCTTGCCCATTGCGTGCATTAGACTTTGGCCCCATTGATGAATTACGTGAAAAACATGGCAATTTGGCCGAGATTGCGCCACTACCTGAAGCGCACTATACCAAGCCCAATCTTGTCATTAAACCAAATGCCAATAGTCGCCCTGTCAATGATACGACAGGCCATTTAGCCAATCCTCGGGAGGTATAACATGGGCAATGGATTACATGAATGGCCGCTAATTTTATTTACGGTATTAGGCCAAAGTATTGCAGGTGGTGTGATTGTAACGGGGCTTGCATGGTTATCGACAGACGATAAACCCCAAAAACAGCGTATTGTGAATGCGATGTTGGCATTATGGGTATTGATGGGCTTAGGTTTTCTCGCTTCTATGATGCATATGGGCTCACCGATGCGTGCATTTAACTCGATGAACCGTGTATTTGCCTCGTCACTGAGTAACGAAGTGTTATTCGTCTCTATTTTCTTTGCTTTGGGTGGCTTATGGTGGTTGTTATCCGCAATCAAAAAGATGCCAACAGGACTCGATAAGGTGTGGCTAATCATCACCATGTTGATGGGATTGCTATTTGTTTGGGCAATGACACGAGTTTATATGATAAGCACAGTACCGACATGGAACACGCCGCATACCACTATCGGCTTCTTTATGACTCTGTTTGTTGTGGGGCCAATTTTAGGTACTTTGCTATTACGAGTTGCTAAATTTCCATTTAATAGTGGCAAATTAGCGGCAATTAGTGTCGTTGCTTATATCGTGACTATTGCATCAGTACTACTGCAAAGTGGTGAGATTGCGCTTATCACCACCTCAGTACAAAAAGCCGTGGATTTAGTCCCTGATTTTGGTGTTTTACAAGTGATACGCATCGTGGTGACAAGTCTTGGGTTGTTGTTATGGATTTTGCCTGTTGTGCGACAAAATCAGCCTTCGGTTTTGAGCTTACTTCTTGGTACCGTGCTGGTACTGGTTGGTGAATTTATCGGTCGTGGGCTATTCTATGGTTTACATATGACAGTCGGCATGGCTGTAGCTTAATTAGTAAACTTTCAGCGCAGGGTGTGATTTCCCTGCGCTGATAACTTCAGAGACAATCAATATGCAACAAGCGCACTTTCTTGAACACGTTGCAGTGACAGGGCGGGTTTTGGGATCTTTATTTTATTTCTCCCCAGAGAATGAAAACAATGCAGAAATTATAGCGATTTTACAGGAGCCGACTTGGCATGACGAATGGCCATTTGCTTTACCTTCCTTAGTAAAAATTAGCCAGCTTTTGCAATCCAGTGCTCAGGAGAATGAACCACTGAGTGAAGCATGGCAGCGCTTGTTTATTGGGCCTTATGCTTTACCTGCTCCCCCTTGGGGTTCGGTTTGGCTAGATAAAGAAAAGATTGTTTTTGGTGACTCAACCGTTGAATTGCGTCAGTGGATGCGTATTAAAGGTGTTGAACCCGTAACGACACAAAAAGAGCCTGAAGACCACTTTGGGTTGATTTTGATGTTAGCGGCTTGGCTGGCTGAGCAAAATCGCAGAGCGGATTTAGAAGAGTTGCTCGCTTGGCACTTATTACCTTGGTCAGCACATTTTCTCGAAGTATTGATAGATTCGGCTAACAGCGATTTTTACCGCGCATTGGCGATATTAGCGAAAGAAACACTGGATGGGTATCAACAGCAATTGACTTTACCTATATCAGAGAAAAGCGTGTACCTCACCAGAAATAGTACCCTGTAGCATTCTGTTTTTCATTGGTAATAAATTTATCTAATTCAATTGCCTGCAATAAATCTATGGATAGTGGTACTATTGATTATTGCTGCGATTTTTAGGTGACTAACTCAATATGAATGATGCGCATTTATCTCTGATCCAACAACTTTGCACCCGTCTTGCTGAAATAGACAATACACCTTTATATGTAAAATTTGCTGAAACGGTGAAATTTGCCGTGCGAACAGGAGTTTTGCATCAAGGTGATATGTTACCCAGTGAAAGGGAATTAGGTCAGCAGACAGGGGTGTCACGTATTACCGTTCGAAAAGCGTTAGAGCTACTTGAACAAGAAGGCGTTATCATTCGGTCACAAGGTTATGGCACCCAAATTAGTGATAAGTTTGAGTATTCACTCAAAGAAGCTAAAGGTTTTTCACAACAAGTTGTTTTACTTGGAAAAAAACCAAACACACTTTGGGTCAATAAAAGTATCGTGCCTTGTTCACAGGAGGTGGCAGAGTCACTCGCGCTCCCCATCAATAGTGATGTATTTATGTTAAAACGTATTCGCTATGTGGATGAACAGCCGGTCTCTATTGAGGAGTCATATGTTCCTATTGGGCTGATTGGTGATGTCGATGATATTGGCTTATCTTTGTACGATTATTTTCGCAGCCAAAATATTTATCCCACACGAACAAAGAGCAAGGTGAGTGCTCGAATGCCAGATGAAGACTTCCAAACGCACATTAAATTGGAAAAGACCGTGCCTGTTTTAGTGATTAAGCAGGTGGCTTTCGACCATAAAAATGTGCCCATTGAATACAGTTTTAATCAGTGTCGCAGTGATATGTATGTATTTGTCTCTGAAGAGTAAAAAAAGAGGCTAGGCCTCTTTTTTCTCTGATGATTAATATTGCTGTAAATATGCGGTGAGTTGCTCTGACGAAGGCGCACAATCCCCTCCGCGATGGCTAACTACATAGGATGCGACAGCATTTCCGAGTAACACGGCATCTTGTAGTGCCCAGCCGGACGCCAATGCCGCAATCACGCCTCCTGTATGGCTATCTCCTGCTCCAATGGTATCGACAACGGTGGTTTCAAATGGTGCCACCCAGCCTGATGAACGACCACTTTCTTGAAAGAACGCGCCTTCTTTGTCGACTCTAACAATCACGGGAACTAAAAATTGAGAATGCCAAATATTGGCTAATGCTTCTGTATCCATTCTTTGATGCGCAATATCAGGGAATAATGTGACGATATGTTCGACTTCTTGGCGGTTCAACGAAATGATTGGTTTTAAAGCCATTAATCGTAATAATTGTGTTTTCGAAAGGTCGGCGATCCGAGGGCCAAAATCGATAAATAAAGTGACGTTATCGGAGAGCGACTCCAGCCATGAAAGCAGAGTTTCGCCACATTTTGCGGCTAGTTGGTAGCCAGAAAGATAGATGATAGTGTTAGGTGTAATTGGCAATTCATCTAGGGTATGGCGTTCCCATTGGTTTTCTACTCCGCTAATTGAAAGAAATGTCCTTTCTCCATCGGGTTCAACCAAGGCTAAACACCAGCCATTATCACCTTTATTCGTTTCTATAACGGAACTCACACTTTTTTTATTGAGTTGGTTGCGGATGATATCTGCCCATACACCTTGCCCAATAGGTAATGCATTGAGTGACTGGATACCAAGACGCTGCAAGGCCACCGCAATATTCAGAGCACATCCACCGATATTGACACTCTGCTGGTGCAATTCGATATCACTTCCGCGATAAGGCAGTGAATATGCATCTGCAATCACATCAATAACGGCAGCGCCAATCAGGCAGACAGGACGATGCTCCGCTTGCAATGGAAGATGGGCAATAAGTTCAGCAGTTTTCATAAGCTTTTTCTCTTGCAGTTCTCAATGCCATAAAGGCTTGGCTATACTGTGTAAAATCAAGTTGATTCACATCATCTAATTGTTTTTTTAGCTGTTTATCGATGGCATCAACGCCATGGAGGGCGCCACAAATGGCAGTGGCCATTGCCCCTATGGTATCGGTATCTCCCCCTAAATTAGCACACAGAATGGCACAGCGGTTGGGATCAGTTTCCGCTAATTCAACCATAGCAATGGCGGCAGGAACTGACTCAATAGTGCTCGTACCAGCGCCAACGAGTTGATAAAGCTGTTCCATTGCTTGCTCGGCGCCAATCGTGTTTTTCACCGTGTGTAAAGCAAGTTCAATACGTGCAGCTATTGATGGGCTAAAGGTTGTGACATGCTTTTCTTGTGCTAGCTTCGCAATAGCAGGTAATTGGTCGCGAATTTGCGGCCAATTTTCGCCATCTATCGCTTTAGAAATTGCCCAAGCAATAGCGACCGCCCCCGCAATTGCCACATCCGATTTATGCGTTGGCGATGAGGCGAGTGTAATTTCATCAATAAATTCATCAATAGAATGAGTTGGCAGCAAACAACCGAGTGGGGAAACTCGCATTGCGGCACCATTTGTCATTCCATTGTTTTCTAACTGAGAAATCGGAGTCCCTTGTTTTATTGCCTTTAATGCAATTTTAGAGGTCGGCCCTAAGACATTTTTATTAAAGGCATCAAATTGCTCTGCCCATTTTAAAATATTACGGCCAATAAGTTCAGGACTCACTTTGCCATCACATTCTATAATCGCGTCCGCAAGTGCGAGCGCCATTGAGGTATCATCTGTAAATTCTGCCGTATTGAAGTAGCAAGCTGCATTATTTTCTTTTGGCCCAGGTAAGAAGCGGTCTATCCAACCAAAATGTGCTTTAACACGAAAGCGAGGCCATAATTCAGAAGGCATTCCCATTGCATCACCTAAGGCTTGGCCATAAAACGTGCCTAAAATACGGTTCTCTTTGTTCATTATAATTCCTTCAATTTTGGCTAAAAACAGCGCCCTTATGTGTTGGCAGTCGGTCAATAAAGGCGCTTAATTAATGATTGCTTAACTAATTGGATGTGGGTTTTATGCCACTTTTATTAATATCAATTTCTTGAATATCACGGCTCGACTCTTTAAACATCAACATGAAAACAACCGTGATTACGACGATCATGGCCGCGCCGAAGCCCCACATACCGGCCCAGTTAAAGGTCTGGCCGTTGACAGGTTCACCGTAAGAAAAAAGTTTTTCCATCATTTGCCCACCTAGGCTATAACCCAGTAAGCTACCAAAGCCTTGGCAACAGAGAGTAATTAAGCCTTGAGCCGCTGTTCGCATATGCACAGGCGTTTTTTTGTCGACATAAATATATGCGGTGACATAGTAAAAATCGTAGCTAACTCCGTGCAATAAAATACCGAGGAAGAGTAATCCGTAGGTGAATAGGTGGTCTGCATCGCCATAGATAAAGAAAGCATAGCGAATAGCTGCAGTGATTAAACCAAGAAGTAATACCTTTTTGATACCAAAACGTTTAGTAAAGAAGGGCAAAGCAAGCATGAAGAAGATTTCAGAGAATTGCCCCAAGGTCATCCATCCCGTGGCATTTTTCATCCCAACTTCAGTAAGGTAGCCGTTAGCAAAAATATAGTAAAAAGCTAAAGGCATGGCGAAGAGGAATGAACACACGAAAAATACTAAGAAATTACGGTCTCTTAACAGCACAATGGCATCCAATCCGAGCATGACTTTAATACTCATTTTGCCAGTTCCTTTTGGTGGGGTGTCTGGCAAGAAATAGGTAAAAAAGCCCAGTAAAGCGGAGCTAGCGGCTGTCACTAAGAGCGGGATATTAGTCGCAGAAATATCACCAAAGCCGATCATGGAAGGTAAAAATCCACATGCAATGCCTGATGCAATCCAGCCGATAGTCCCCATTACACGAATACGAGGATAGTCACGTTCCACATCTTCCACATTGGAAAAAGCAATACTATTGGTGAGCGCAATGGTTGGCATATAAGTTAATGCGTACGCCAAGAGTAGAGGGAAAAAGCTAGAAAATTCAGTTTGCTGAGCTGCGAAAAACATAAAGACTGCCCCTGCAAACATCAGTACCGCCAGGACTTTTTGCGCGGCAAAAAATCGGTCAGTAATTGAGCCTACAAGGATGGGAGAGATAATTGCAGCAATGGCTGTACAGGCATAAGACCACGCTATTTGAGAAGGGGTGAAGCCACTTTTATTCAAAAATAGCCATAAGGGAACAAACCAAGCCCCCCATATAAACCATTCAATGAACATCATGAATGAGAGTTTTGCTGTTGTTTTTTTCATCTTTCATTCCTTTATACGGCTAATTATAGGTATTGTAGGGTACAGCAATGACAATACCACTTAATAATACCTTTTAAATACCATTCAATGAAAACTTTGAGCTAGTTAACATTGTTTCGTATAAATTGGGAAACTGGGATCGTTTAAGTAATAACACAGTGGGAAAGAGATACGCGATAACGTGAATTGCTTTGAATATAGATTAAGTCGGGGTTGTAGGTAGCCTATACGGCAGTTTTAAATAAAAAAATAGCACCGCTATTATTTGAGCGGTGCTATTGGTTTTTCATATCAATTAGCTATTGATATTTACTGTTGTGATTCACCTTGTTGTACATACGGTGTATACACACCCGTTAAGCTTTCAAGAAAGGCAACAATGTCGTCGACATCTTTTTGTGGCAGTTCTTTACCGACTTGATAACGCAGCATCAGTTTCACTGCTTCATCTAGGGTAGCCACATCTCCACGGTGGAAGTATGGCGCGGTTAGCTCGACATTACGTAGTGTTGGGACTTTTTGGCGTAACTTATCGCGCTCATCAGAGGTGACATTCATGCGACCAATATCTTGTGCGGTAATTTCACCGAACTCATAGTCTTTTTTCAGGCCCAGAGGTTCGAAGGAACGACCACCTAAGATCACGCCACCATGGCAGGTTGCACATTTGTTCTCTTTAAATAACTGGTAACCATGGAGCTGCTGTGCGGTTAATGCAGTTTTGTCGCCTCTTAACCAATTATCAAACGGAGAGTCTGGGGTGATTAAGGTTTTTTCGAACTCAGCAATCGCATCTGTGATGGTGTCACCCGTAAACCCTTCTGGGTAAACTGCATTAAAATCTTGTTTTAAGACAGGGTCTTTATCCAATTTTTCAATGATTTCATCCCATGATTTTGATGCCATTTCGATAGGATTTAATGGTGGGCCACCGGCTTGCGCTTGTAAATCAGGCGCTCTACCATCCCAAAATTGCTCGACATTAAATACAGAGTTAAACACTGTTGGCGCATTGATTGGGCCTACTGCGCCACCAACACCAATTGATGTTTTACGGCCATCAACACCACCTGCATTGAGTGCGTGGCAGTGCGCACAAGAAATCGTACTATCCCCTGACAGGCGCGCATCATGATACAAGCGGAAACCTAATGCGACTTTTGCATCATCAACATCCAGTGATTTTGGAATTGGTTGAATTGGTTCGTTACGGTGCTCAGCAGCGGTATCTTGGCTGGCATAGTGCTCTTCTCGCTGTTTAGCTATCCAATTCAAAAGGTTATTACGCTCTTCATCACTGACGCTACTAGCCCAATGAAGTGCAACATAACGAGTTGGCGGCATGGTGTGGTTCTGCATAACCCACTCAATTTTATTTAATTCACTTTGTGGTACAGGTTCTCCTGCGATGAGTGCAGCGCGAGCAGCCTCAAGGTTGAATGATTTATAACCTAGCTGAATATCGTATTCCATCAGTTGCTTAGCAATGGGGAACGATGCGTAGGCAGGTAAATCAGTTGACGGCGTGTGACAGTAATCGCATCCCTTTTCAGCGAAGAATTTGAGAACTTGATTATTTTCTGCAATTTTAGATGTCTGAATGTCATTATTTTCTCTTCGTTGATTATCGTGATACCACACATATCCAGATAACCCAAAATAACCGAGTAAAAGCAAAAATATGACAGCGACCGTAATGCGAGTAAGTTTTTTCATTACACTATCCTTGAAAGATTGCGGTCAAATATATTTAAATATTTTTTAATTAATATAATTCTACAGCCGGACTATCATGTATAAATAAGGTCGAGAGGTTCTTGATTTTTATCAATGATGACCATCGGTTTAAGCAATTGCTGAAATAAGATTTGCCTATCAATAAGAAAAAAGTTAAAAATTAAACTTATAATTAATTTTTATTTAATTGATTTTAAAGGATATTATTTGTTTCTAATCTTATTGTAATAAATTTTTAGTTCAATTTAATTGGTGGGTATTTATAAATAATAAATTCTGAATTATTCAAATAAATTAAGTAAAACTAATCAAAAAATTTAGTTTTATACTTTTTTAATTGTTGTGGAATAAATGCATATTATAAAATGAGTAAAATATAAATTATTCAAGAAAGCAATATTCTGAAAAATTATTGATTTTAGATAACTATAATATTAGTAAATGAAAAGTAATGATCTACATCATCATTTTTGTGCTTTCACCATTTTGTCATAAAATAAACATATTGTTGTTATGAATCTGACTTAAGTTCGTCGTAACTCAGTTAGGAGATAGCATTATGTTTAGTGTCGATACCCTGCTGCACGATATTTTTCCTCATCAAACACCAGGCAAATGGAAACGTCGTTTATTAAAAAAGCTGCTGTTTGAACAAGAATTTCACCAATTTGCCCAAGATTATCCGCACTTAAAGGGCTTGGATCTTATTGAACAAATCATGGAGTTCTTTGATATTTCTTGCGAAATGGTTGAGGGTGACTTAGAAAATATTCCAACTCAAGGTCCTGTTGTCTTAGTTGCTAACCACCCGATAGGTTCACTCGATGGTCTTGCATTATTACGTGCAGTTGCTGCCGTTCGTCCTGATGTCAAAATCGTGGCAAATCAGTTCCTCAATTATATAGAACCACTAAAAAGCTTATTTATTTCAGTGGATAATATGAATAACCGAACCAGTCGACAACAAGTTGAAGCCATACAACAGCATTTGGATAAACAAGGGGCATTAATTGTGTTTCCTGCGGGTGAAGTCTCTCGGTTTGGCCGTAAAGGGGTTCGTGATGGCCACTGGCGTACAGGTTTTTTGCGTTTAGCCGCAAAGGCCAGAGCACCTATCGTCCCTATTCATATTCAAGGGCGAAATAGCCATTTATTCTATTTAACCTCGTTGGTTTACAAGCCGTTATCGACTTTAATGTTAGTCAGGGAAATGTTTAAGCAGCGAGGAAAAAGATTAAAAATTCGTATTGGTGGCAGCATCCCATTTATTCATTGGCATGATGGCCATACAGCGGCTCATGAGCTAGCAGGGCGCTTTCGTCGCCATGTCTATTTGTTGGGAAAAGGTAAGGAAGGGCTATTTACCAGCGAA
Source organism: Providencia sp. PROV116 (assembly GCF_028482485.1). Lineage (NCBI taxonomy): Bacteria > Pseudomonadati > Pseudomonadota > Gammaproteobacteria > Enterobacterales > Morganellaceae > Providencia > Providencia sp. PROV116. Next base: position 38,889 of record NZ_JAMPQO010000017.1, read on the forward strand.
TCACCAATTGCTTTACCAGAAGACAGAATTGAATTAAAAAAAGCGTTGGTGGCATGTGAGCGGCTAGGAACATCCCCTGATGGGAAAGCGATTTACCTTTATCACCGAAACCAAGAAGTAAGGTCGCCGATTTTGCGAGAAATAGGGCGATTACGCGAAATTGCATTTCGTGCTGTAGGGGAAGGCTCAGGTAAGCGCCGTGATTTAGACAGCTATGATAACGATTATTATCATCTGGTATTATGGGATGAAAGTGAACTTGATATTGTAGGGGCTTATCGGTTTATACCCACTAAAAAGCAAATTGAGACCAAAGGTTTGCAGGGTATTTACAGCTCTAGCTTATTTCATTATGACCAAGCCATGATGCCAATATTAGCGCAAGGTATTGAGCTTGGTCGGAGCTTTATTCAGCCTAAATATTGGGGAAAACGGGGTTTAGATTATTTATGGTTAGGTATTGGCGCGTATTTGGCGAAATACCCACAATATCGCTATCTTTTTGGTCCTGTATCTATGTCTGGCTCAATGCCGATTGCGGCGCGTGACTTACTGATTACTTTTTATCGGCTCTATTTTTCGGCGCAACACAGCATTGCACAGTCACATCAGCCGTATCCAGCTTCTTTGCCACAGGTATTAGCCCAATTTTCAGGGGGCAATTACCACGAAGATTTAGTTAAATTGAAAAGCTTACTCAATAACATTGGCTGTTCAATTCCGACGCTTTATAAGCAATATACTGAATTATGCGAGCCGGGTGGCGTACAGTTTATGGATTTCGGTACAGACCCCGCATTCAATGATTGTATCGATGGCTTGGTACTGGTGGACTTAACCAAATTAAAACCCGCACGTTATCAGCGATATATAGGGGTACATTTGGTTTCACAAGAAGAACATAAAGGGCAGATGAAAGAGGGGGATTAACCCTCTTTCACTATTGGGCCATTAAGGTACAGGAACGGCTTTGCTTTTATAGGTAACTATCAGTTAATAAAGTTATTATTGGCAGTTCTTGCTGTGCTTTATTTATTTAACATTCATATTAGTAATGTGTTTGCTAATTGAAAGAAAACAAAATAACTGCATTAGCGTTAAACTTACCTGCAGATGTGAACTTACCTGTTGTGGTTGCCTTAAAATTAAGTGGTGCTATTTGCCCTCTAGCAACGCTCTTATTATTGATATCCAGTGAAACTTGATTGACTGAAATATCAACAGGAAGATTACTTAAATAGGGAGTAGCTAATAAGCTAGCCCTTATATCAACAATATTGGTGCAGCTAAAAGCCCCTGTAGCTTCTCCAGACCAAGAGCCATTTTGGCCACTAACTGCGGAACCCAGATCAATACTCGTAGGGAAGCTAAAATTACAAGAAGTGTTTGATGGCGGTACTACCCCACAGGCAGCACTAGGCAATAAAGTGCCATAAGAAGTTCCCCAAGTTGAGATTTGAAAAACTTGGAACCCGTAACAAACCGATGAGAAGTCTGTATTTGGATAATTACCCCACATGCCAGTAACTGTTTGTGTATTGGCGGTGCCGTATTGTAGTTTCCAAGCATTAAAAGCATCCAGTGCCGTCCCATTATTGCGGATGATGACTTTTTGTTGCATGCCATAGGGTAAATTTATACCTCCAAATGTTTTAGGATCAGCGCTAGATCCCCGGTAATCATATGGGCCAACGGTTACAACACAACCTGATGGATTAAAGCAAATTACACTATTGCTATCTTCATTAGGCCATCCCCATTGAATAGTAACATCATTACCATTTCTTTGAGTAAATGCGCCCCAACTTACAGAATAAGCATTTATATTATAAATAAAGATTGATACAGTAATAAAAATTATTTTTATTACTGTAGCTTTATAATCGCGAATTATTGCTGAGATTTTCATTTTTGAATACCTATGATTTAAATGTAGCTTTTATACTTTTAGTTGTATTCTAAAAAGAATGTTAACGTTGATATAAATGTTCCATATGAAATTGTTTTATTTGCTAATGCAGAATGCTCTCCTTGGATAAAGGCTTTAAGTTTTATTTCGTTATTACCTGCTGACAATTTTTGTGTGTGATCTTTTTTGTTTATATCGATTTTTTCTCCAGTATCTGTTTCTAAACCAATAGCAATACCATTAGCTTGGCTTGCTGGGTCTAGTGCAAGATATCCAGGTAAAAAAGAGTTTTCATTGCCATTAAATGAAGCATTAATTTCACGACCTAAAGATAAGTCACAGTTAATTAATCGAATACTAAATGATTCACTTAGCGTGCGGCTATTTAAATAAAGATATTTATCTGCGATTGTTCCGAAATCTAATGTAATTAGTTCATCTCCGGGATATAGGTCACAAGTATCTTCAACAAATATACCATCAAAATTAATTGTTTCGGCCATAGATGGTAAGGAGTAGCATATAAATACTGTTAAAAATAATAAATTATAATATTTTATTGTCGAGAACATCATAATTCCTATTGAAATGTAATGGTTAATGTCGCTGTAGAATTGAATGTGTCTCCAATAAGTTTAGTTCCTGTTTTTTTGACAATAACAGCGGATAAAGCGGGTAATGTCTTTTGATCAATTACAAATGCTTTATTTAAAGTGATAGGTTGTCCATCCTTTTGAATTTGGATACCTACATTATTTCCATTTTGATCAGATTTAACTTGCAGTGTTGCATCATCAAAACCTGCACCTGCTGCTATACCAGATAATGTTAAAGAGATATTCCAAGGTTGTGTTAGATCGCCATCGCAAATAAGTTCATAAGGAATTTTTTCCTTATAGTGTATTCCATCAACCTTATTAACACCGACTTTACCAAATGAAACTTTGATAGGATCGCTATGACTTAATCGACATTTTGGCGGTATAATTAACGAACCATCAAATCCCCAATTAGCATAGGTTATATTTGCTAAGAATATTAAAAGAAAACAACATATCTGATACTGAATTTTATTATTTATTGAGCTGTTTTTCATTATTGATAGTCCACATTAAGAGTTGCTAGTGCAGTGAAATCTCCGCCATCGGAACCATCAAAACTTGTTGCAACATTTTGTACAGGACTAACCTCTAATGATGGTAATTCTAAATAATTAAAATTTATTTTTTTATTAATATCTTGTTTTATACCATTAATATAGAAGCTTAATCCTAGCTTTGGGTTACTGGTCTTGAGTATGCCATTATTAAAATTACTAGGATCACCTTGAATACTTAACGTTAGGTTATTCATGGCTAAATTAGTGCAAGTTAATTCAAAAGGTAATTTATGCTTATAATTTACTCCATCAATCCTGCTTAATAAGATATCTCCAAAATGAATCATTGATTTTTGACTGTTATTTAAAATGCATTCAGGAGGCGTGATAATTAGATTTCCATTAAACTCCACAGTGAGTGAAGATGAATAAGAAAAAGCACTAAAAACTATTAATATATATAAAAATTTAATTTTCATATTGGCTCTTAATTTATTGATATTCAATTGTCATAATCATTTCTGCATTAAAATCCCCAGCGTCACTTAGCATTGAACCACTTGGTTTTATGGGAACAGCATAAATAGAGGGCATAGCACCATAAATAAAATGAATATTTGAATTGTTGGATACTATATTATTATCTTGATAAATGGCGATACCAAGGTTATCTCTATTCGTTTTTATTGCATCAACACCATTAACTCTAAAGTTAGTCCAACTCAATTTCATTTTTAATAGATTAGTAGATAAGTTTGTGCATTGTAAATTGTAGTTAACATTCGTTTTTTTATATGATGACCCATCGATTAAATCTTGCTGGACATCGCCAAAGTCAACATTTAATGTATTTCCTCCTACAAAACTACAATTAGGGGGTTCTATGACTGTAATTGTTAAACCAATAGAAGCCATTGAAGCGCTGGCTGTATTAAAACATATTAATATAGAAATAATGCTAATAAAAACCTGCGATTTAAATAATAGGTATTGATATGATGGTTTCATATTTTTATCCTAGTCATAGACTAATTGGAATCTTATATTTGCTTGATAGTTACCAGCATTAAAATGACTATTAATTCTCACCGGAGTAATGTAATAGGTTAATTTATTATTGCCCATTGATAATAGTTTTGGCCTAGTAAAAACACCTGGTTTAATTTTTTTAAAATTTTCATCATTTAACTCAAGAGCAATGCCTTCAGCACCATTTACTTTTATTAATTTGCTATCTGTATTATCTGATACAGCAAGAAAACGAATTCTTACGGCTGGCATGTCAGAGCTCCAAGTTATATTACCTTGTTGATCATGATTACGACTTTCACTCCTTAAACAATCTTCTAATTGAATATTAAAAGGAACAGGTGTGCCTTTATGCCCTAGAAATTTAAATGCTGAAGAACTATTTGTGCCCAAATCTACTGTTTGAAATGCAGATTGCGTGGCTAATCTACATGCACTTTCGGTAAGCACACCTCTAACCTGTAAAACACCATTGGCACCATCAACATCCCAATTATCAACTTTACCAATATCAGTAGCTAATGTCTGAAAGGCAAGTGTACTGAAAATAATCCCTATTAAAGGAGCGCTATAACTCACTATTTTACTCATACCTTCCTCTATTACTATTCGATAGATAGATTATTTATTACTTGGAGATACCTTGCATTCATTTGCTTGGCAGTTAAAACTAAGATTAGGACGGCCACCATAGTCATTGATATATGTTAGTACTGGGGTATTACCTAATGTTGCAACATCGACACCTAACGGCTGGCTATTTTTGGGAGCGATCATAATTGGCTCGAAGCCTTTTACGGTATCACCTTTAATTTTCTTTGCTGCATCAATAATGGTTATATAATAAGGCGTCGGATTAAATGCAATATATTTGCCGCCTTGCTGTTTTAAAACCAATTTTTCTTGCCATGGGTTATCGATATCATTCTTAGTTGGAATGATAGGTGTTGGCCTATAAAAAAGTTTTATTCGTGTTTGTAATGCAAGTTGCAACGTATTTGCTTTATCACTTCTCGGTGGAATCTCACGTAAATTAAAATAATATACTGACTCAATATCTTGCGGTAATTTTTCTATGCTAGCTAAGGGTTGAATTCTTATTTGACTTTTATCTCCAGGCTCAACACGTTGTACTGGAGGTAATACAGTAAATGGATCATTAATTTTTTCACCCTGTGCATTTTCAATCCAACCTTGAGCAAGATAAGGTAATGTTTTATTTTCATTACTAATATTCAGGCTAATCGATTTCTCATTACCATTAATAATTGCACGAGTGCGATCTAAGGAGATAGCCGCATTTGCTGTCGATATACTCATCAAAAAAATAGCTGCCAATATAACTTTATAACTATTAACTAATTTTTGGTTAGGATGGGTATCCTTTTTATTTATATTTAATTTTTTCATAAACGATATAATCTCTTTAAGTTTAATTTGATAAAATATATTATTGCTTACGTTATTGGTTTAAATAACTAGCATTAATGGTTTTATAATGACATGTGTGAAATGTTATTTTATACATGGTAATAGTAATGTATTTGCTAAATTTATTTCTGATGAAACACTATCCGGTAATGTTATATTGCACTGTATTTCATTATCCCAAGAAATATTCAATTTTTCTTTAGGATTTAAACCTGATAAATAAACGCTACCTTCATCACTAATTATTCCAACTTGCTGTTTACGTGCATTTAATACAATAGCGCCAAATGGAGGAGCACTATTATCCGATAAACGAATAGTCGCCATTGCGCTGTTACCTGTTATAACATCAAACTGGCGATAGCCAATAGCGCCTTCTGTCAATGTCCCTTGTTTTACAGAATGGGTAATTTCTGCCTTATTAGGTAAAAGATTCAAATCCACATTAATATTGCTACGGTAATAGCTATTAACATCAGCAATGACAGCTTTGCCAAAATAATTTGACCGTGTCACAATTCCATTACCACGCAAAGGGATGTTCGGGACACCACTGGTGTCAACAAAAACACGCGAAGCACCCAATTGGTTACTTCTATGGAGTGCTACCCCATGTTGTGTTGCCGTTAATCCACCTTGTATTGATAGCCCGGCGGAACGGTAACGATTCTGTTGGTATGTCGCATTTGCATTAACCTGAGCCATATCACCTTGATATGTATAGTACCCGCCAATAATTGCTCCTGACCGTGCGACCCCAGTATTAATTTGGTAGTTACTACGCTCATTAATGCGGTCATAATAATTTATATTCTGCGTTGTATTACTTTTATCCCAGCTACTGTTAAAACTGACTGTAGAGGTTTCACCCCAAGGCACAGATAACGCAATATAAACGCCATCATCATTTGTGTTTTGGTAGCTAGTACGGAATGCTGTCAAGTTAACGCTTAAATTTTTAAATTTTCCGAGATCAAAATATTTAGCTAATGATAAACTATAGCGGTTATTATCGGGTTGATTCCAATATGTCTGGTGGTAAAAATTTAAGTATGTGCCCAATCCACTGTCGCTAAACTGTTGATTATAAGAAATGGTATACATCTCTTTGCTATTATATTGTCGAACGCCACTCATTTTTGCATTGAGGTATTCAGACATACTCATAAAGTCTTTTTCTGAAAAACGATAACCCGCAAAGGTAACTTGGCTGTTAAAATCTTCAAAACGCTTTGAATAACTCAATCTATAAGAGTTTCCGTTATAACTCGTTTCGTTATTTGAAGTGATTTCTTTAATTTTTGCATGTGTTCTTGTCGCATCAAATGAAAGAGCTCCAAATTGCATGAGATCGCGACCAATTCCCAACGTTGCTGAGATATATTTTTGTGAAGCAATCGTGCCACCATATAAAGACCAACCATTATTAATTCCCCACGAATACTCGCCGCTAGCGAAATTATCACCATTAATTCGATGATTGGAATCACTAGGTCGCCCTGCAGCAATTTTATAACGAACTTGCCCTGGTCGAGTAAGGTAGGGAATACTCGAGGTATTTACTGTAAAAGTTTGCGTTTTACCATTTTGTTCCTCTACTCTTACATCTAATTCACCCGATAAAGCATCATTGAGATCTTGAATGCGAAAGGGGCCAGCAGCAACTTGAGTTTGGTAAATAGTGCGGCCTTGTTGGCTAATAATAACGGTTGCATTACTATTGGCCACTCCTGTAACTTCAGGAGCATATCCCCTTAAATTGGGGGGCAACATATTAATATCAGTAACTAAACTGAGCCCTGTGAATCTAAAACTGTCGAAAATATCGGAATTTAAATAAGATTCACCAAATGTTAGCTTTGCTCCTAATGATTTGATATCCCGAAAAATATAAAAACGATTCCAATCAAAAGAATGTGTTGACTCAGAAGATGGACGCTTCTCAAACCGCGTTTGCCAATCAGCTCTGAATCTCCATGGACCTAAATTTATTCCTGCCACTCCATTACCATTAGTGGTATAGCTTGTACTTTGGTGACTACGTATCTGTTGATTCGCTTGCGCGTTTAGATTGTAATCAAATAAAGCTCCCGATATACCATCTTCCCAACGAGTGGGTGGATCCCAATTATCTGCTGTATATTCTAAATAGGCTTGAGGAATATTAATATATAGCGTTGATGTCGATAAATCGGCCTTTGTAGTTGCACCAGATAAGCTGTTTAAATCTAGGCAGGAGTCATTATGCCACCAGGTCAACGATGATAATATTTTGGGCTTTAGTCCAAACTTATCAACTAAGCTGGGATCTAAACATACTTTACTGTCATCAATATCTTCATCTGAGTTATAATAAAAAATACTTTGCTCAGATAATATATTCTTGTTTACATGAACACTAAAAGTGTATTCTCCTGGCATAAAATAACCAGTTTTAGAGAAACGGCTTAGATCAATATTAGCACGATCATTTATATCTAAAATATCTGTATTAAATTCTATATTAGTAGAGGCGAATCCAGTATTACAGATGATAGTTATCATGCCAGCTAATATATATAATCGATTAGCTGATGATAATTTAATATGAATTTTATGATGCGCCATTATACTTGACCTTATTCAAACTCATTTATAATAAGAGAAGGTGTCTCCTATTTGGAAAAATGTTCATGTGGACAGCGTTATTTTCGATATTACTCATAATCTAATTTATACTTTATTAGACTAAAGTAATTACCTGGTTCTAAAACTTTATTATTTCTTATTAATCGTAGGTTGTAATTTAAATCACGATTGCCATCAGTTAATTCTTGCGATGACATTACCTTTCCTGGATAAACGACTTCACCATCAGCACTACTAATTTCAATGCCAAACCCTTCTGCTTGCCCATTGACAGTAAACAAATTACCATCATGAACTCCATCAAATGTTACTGTAAAATATTGCCAGTTTGGTTTTTTTGTTTCAGTTCTTTCGAGTACACAATTAATTAATTTTATTGAAAATTTTTTTTTGTTACTTTGGCCATCACGAATCATTTGCGATATAGATAAGCTTCCCATTTCAATGGTTTGATCTCTGCTACTTATATCAATAGAACAGGCGGTCTCAATAATACTTCCATTCATTGTAATTAATGATTCAGCCGAACAATATGATGACAAACTAGTTCCTAATAATAGAATGAATGTCAACCATGAAAATTTATATAGCATATTTTCGCTCTATCATTATGCCCAATGAACCTAAAAACCTATCCATGTGTTTTTAGGTTAAAATTAGAAGGTGGCTAATTTTATTCGTAAGATAAAGTGAAGTCTGCTACGGAACTGAATTCACCAGCAGTAATAGTTGAAACATCACCACCATTACCTTTCAGGTATGCAGAGAATTGTAATGTGTTACTACCATCCTGAATTTGTTGGAATGGCGTTGCTGTATTAATCGTAACAACTTCACCGTTACCGCTAGTGATTTGAACGCCTGCACCACTACCTGTACCTACAATACCTAACGTTTTATTATCTTCATCGAATGCAGCAGATGCACCAGTAAAGGTTAATTGAACACCTTTAGTTAAGCTGCTAACGTTACAGTTTTGTAGTGCGATCTCAAATGCCTTAGGTGATGATTTTCCGCCATCGGCTAAAGCCATATTAGAGATTTGGCCTAATTCAATTGTTTGGTCAATACTTTCTGGTGCAATTGAACATGGTGCTTCAATAATCGCACCTTTAAAAGTAACTTTACCGTGGCCTTGGTCAGCCGCATTTGCTGCAGAAGCGCCGCCTAAAACTAATAAGGTTGCCATTGCAATACTTTTGATTTTCATCAATCTTTTCCTTTACTGTTAAATATATAAATATGATTATTGTTAATCTCATTATGTTAATTTCATAGTGAGATTAATTAATAACAATCAGAGTTAATTGCTATTAATTAATAATAATTTCGTTTGTCATTGAATATTACAATAATGCTCTTGAATCATTGATATATAAGATTTCTTTTTCAATTTCTGACTTTAATTTAGATAAATCTAGGTCAATATGGATTGTTAACTCGATTAATTTTTCAAAACTTAGTTTTGTTGCTCCTCGCTCATATCTTGATACTTGTTGTTGACTTACATTTAGTTTTTTTGCTAATTCAGCTCCACTAATTCCTTTTTTCTTTCTCAATCTTTTTATTAAATATCCTAATTTTATATTTACATTTTCTTCATCATTCATTTGCTTTACCTAAATGTGAGGATTGAAAATATGATGAGTTAATCTTTTTTAAAGAAGTAACAGACATCTACCTTAAAATACACGGATATCAACATGATTTTAGATGTTGATATATCACTAAGGCCATTTTCGTAACGTGATAATTGTTGTTGAGATATACCTATAATTCTGGCTAAATCAGATCCACTTAACTGATATTCTGATCTTAGCAATTTAATTTTTTTACCAATATTCTTGGCAACTATATGCGTAATGTTTTTTTTGTTTTCTAAAACAGTTAAGCAAGTAAAAATAGAGTCCTTCATTTTATTAGGATACCAATTTAAATTTCAATTTTTGGATTGCTGTTTAATTTGTGAATATAGATTACTCTTGATAAAGGTATTTTCTAAATATAAATAATCAGTATGCTAAATCGATAAAATCGATTAATTACAATACATGTATCTAATTACAAGCTAAATAAGTGATGCTCTAATAATGACTTGTTTAATAGCTTGAATCTTAAATAAAAATAAAAAACATTATCAATTGAATGGTTATTTTTATAACATATTGTTAATATGATTTTTTTTGAAACAAAATATCAATATAAGATTATTCTTACTAAAATAGTTGTGAATTTTGCATTTATTAAGATATTTCTGTTCATTTTGGAACATTATTTTTGGAGGGATACTAATAGAATTAGTATTAATTGTATAAATAAGACTATCTGAATGTGATTTATTACCTTCATATTTAGATATTTTAATGGGGATATGTTATTTAAACAGTTGTGACTTTAACCAAGGGTATTTGGTTTTAGGGGAATAATACTGTGCTAGTTGGGGAATACTGAGACTTAAAATCGATAAATCTCAGTATTGGTAATGGTAATAAACTTAATAACTAGCTTATATCACTCGCATCGTGGCGTTCGCGTACTTGTTGTGCAGGGTCACCTTGTAGGCGATTAACCCAGCGACCTCGCTGTACTGCTGGGCGTGCATAGATTTCATCAGCCCAACGAATAACATTTTTATATTCATGGACAGATAGAAATTCTGCGGCATCATAAAGCCAACCTTTCACTAATGCACCGTACCATGGCCAGATGGCGATATCAGCGATGCTGTAGTCTTCCCCTGCAACATATTTATGTTCTGCTAAACGCTTGTCTAACACATCTAATTGACGTTTAGTTTCCATGGCAAAGCGGTTAATTGGGTATTCAAACTTTTCAGGTGCGTAGGCATAAAAATGCCCAAAACCGCCACCAACAAAAGGTGCTGAGCCCATTTGCCAAAATAACCAGGATAAGGTTTCAGCTCGTTCCGGCTGAGTTGTGGGTAAAAAAGCAGAAAATTTTTCGGCTAAATAGGTCAGAATCGAGCCTGACTCAAATACTCGGATAGGCTCCTTGCCGCTTCTGTCGACTAAAGCGGGAATTTTTGAGTTAGGGTTAATTTCAACAAAACCAGAACTAAATTGGTCGCCTTCACCAATGTTAATTAGCCAAGCGTCATATTCTGCCTCTTTAATGCCAAGGGCTAATAACTCCTCTAACATGATAGTGACTTTTTGCCCGTTCGGCGTTCCTAAGGAATATAGCTGTAGTGGGTGCTTACCTATAGGTAAAGATTTTTCGTGAGTTGCACCGGAAACTGGACGATTAATATTGGCGAATTTTCCGCCGTTACCTTGCTCCCATTGCCAGACTTTTGGGGGAATATAGGGGGTGTTTGCCATGAGTTATCTCCTTAACCGTTTGCAAAGGTGGCGATTTTTTTCTCATCAATTTTTTCATTATGAAGGTCTTACACTGTAGCAATCTCTAGTGAATTCTCCACTGTTTTTATCGTATTTGGTTTGGTGGGAGGGCTAAATAGCACAGAGTGCAAGAACATATAGAGGATAAGCAGATGAGTTAAGTATTACTGCTGAGCGACTTTTTAGTCTGGGGGTCATTGTTTATACGCACAATCATAGTTGAGTTATTCATCGAAATTAATATGTATTTTGAATGGTTAGATAATAACAAAAGGTAAATATCTTCATGTTCAATAAAAACCAGCGCTTAAAATAAGACGTAAGTAACAAAATTGTTAACAAATTCGTTGTGCAGATCACTAATTCAAATAAAAAAAGGGTGTGAATAATTTGTGAAGATTGGCACTAATTTGTCGGAGTGTATTTTATACATTGATAGCATATCAGTCATATTCAGGTGTATCGGAGTGTGTCCATGCTTGCGCCAAATTCAAACATCTACCAAAGCTTATTACAAAGGGCAAAAGTGCAGCCAGACGCTGTTGCGATTGTATTTGAAGAGCAAAGTTGGAGTTATCACCAATTACTTGAGAAAGTAAACCAAACAATGTTGTGGCTAACTACAGCCGCACAGTTGAAAAAAGGTGATCGGATAGTACTCGGCTGGGGAAATACGATTGAATTTTGCCAATTATTTTATGCCGCTGTAGGGCTAGGCATTCAGGTCATTCCTTTAAGTACTAAAATGAAAGAGTTTGAAGGCAAAGAGCATTTATCTTGTATTAATGCGGATGCTATTTTTTGGGATGACACATATCAACCATGGTTAGCTCAGTTCAGTACAAAAGGGATGAGTCTTTCTCAGTGGCGTAATCTAATACTTACTGAAGAAATTAACTTTACCAACCAAGTTAATGAGGAAGACCCCGCGGTTGTGATATTTACTTCGGGTACAACAGGTGCACCAAAAGGTGCGGTGATCACACACAAGAATATATTGTCTGCAGTATATGCCTATCAGGAAACATTAAAGTTATCTGAACACGATAAAACAATTTTAGCAGTACCGATTTATCATATTACTGGGCTTTCTGCTATTTTAGCTTTATTTATTCATATTGGTGGGACGGTTTATCTTCAAAAGAAATTTAATGCAAAAGATATTATTTCAACAATTGCAAAAGAAAAAATCACATTCTTACATGGTTCTCCAACTGTGTTTATATTATTAATTCAAAAAATAAAAGAAAATAAAAGTATTAATCTGGAAAGATTTAATTCATTAAAAATGATTGCTTGTGGTGCAGGTCATTTGAATGAAGGCACGATTAAAGAGCTTTCTTATATATTCGCTAAAACATCCATTCATTCTATTTATGGTTTGACAGAGACATCATCCCCAGCCACCGTATTTCGTGAAGATATTCGGTACAGTGATAAAAAGGCGAGCTCAGGCACTCCGGTTCCTGGGTTACAGGTGGCCATAAGAGATGATAAAGGTGAAGATAAACCTGCTAACAGTACTGGCAATATCTGGGTTAAGGGGGATGTTGTTATTCAACGTTATTGGCCTGATAGCCCTGCGAATACCACGTCGTTTAATGATGGTTGGTTTTTTACCGGCGATATTGGTTATAGGGATGATGATGGTTTCCTTTATATTCAAGATCGAATTAAAGACATGATTAACCGTGGTGGAGAAAAAATATATTCTATTGAAGTCGAAGATTTGATTTCTAATTACCCAGGCGTTAATGAGGTCGCGGTCATTCCAATTGAAAGTACAATATATGGCGAAGAACCCATTGCATTTATTATTCCTGAGAACCAAGTATGTTTAACCAGTAAAGAAATTATTGAATGGTTAAAAGATAGAGTGCCAACGTATAAAGTTCCAGTAAGAATTATGTTTACACGTAATTTTCCTAGAACTTGGAATGGGAAAATAAGTAAGAAAGATTTGAAATTACGCTATTACTCTTTAAATAACTAAAATATAAATTAGTTTTTAATTAATCAAAAAGGGGCTATGAAATATTAGCCTTCAGGTAGGTTTTATCATGAATAATAAATTTATTTCTAAACAAGATGCCGCTAAATTAATTAATAATGGCGATACAATTTGTACTGTGGGAATGACATTAACCAGTGCTGCTGAATCTATTTTATCGGCAATTGAACAACGTTTTTTATCCGAGGGCGTACCAAATCAATTAACTCTCGTTCATGCGGCTGGGCAATGTAACCGTATTCGCGGGAATCAACACTTTGCCCATGAAGGAATGGTGAAACGGATTATTGGTTCTCATTGGGGGTTAGCGCCTAGATGGATGCAGATGATTAATGACAATCAAGTCGAAGCGTATTGTCTTCCGCAAGGGCAAATGGTGCATTTATATGGCGCAATGGCCGCAGGCTTACCAGGACGCTTATCCAAAGTGGGGTTAGGGACATTTATCGACCCTGATCTTGAAGGCGGGAGGATGAACGTTAAAACGTTGGCGCTTCCTCCTTTAGTTGAAAAAGTGAATTTCAAAGGGGAAGAATGGTTGTGGTATCCAGAAATTCCTTTAGATGTGGTGGTGATCAGAGGAACCCATGCGGATAGTAAAGGTAACCTCACCACCGATGAAGAAGCCATGGCGTTAGAAGTTTTACATGCGGTACTGGCTGCTAAACGCTTTGGTGCCAAAGTGATTGCACAAGTGAAGTATTGTGTTGAAGAAGGGACTTTACATCCTAAGCGTGTCACGGTTCCCGCTAGCTTTATTGACCACATTGTCGTGTGTGATAACCCTGAAGAAGACCATCGCCAATCCTCAAGCTGGTTTTTTGACCCAACGCTATGCGGCGATATTCGCACGCCTATCCAACAAACTACGCCATTACCTTTAGATATTCGCAAATTGATTGGGCGAATTGCATGCCGTTATCTATATGAAAACTGTGTGATTAATTTAGGAACGGGAATTCCAAACGATGTTATTGGTTCAATTATTCAGGAAGAAAATGCAACCAAGCGGGTTGATATTACCGTGGAGTCAGGGATCTGGGGGGGCGTTCAAGCCGGCGGTATTGATTTTGGCATAGGCCGTAACCTGTCAGCGATGATTAGTCACCAAGACCAAATGTTGTACTACAACGGGGCAGGCGTTGATATCACCTATATGGGCGCAGGGGAAATGGATGCCAGTGGTCATGTCAATGCGACATTGTTAGGCAATATTTGCCCTGGTGCAGGTGGGTTTATTGATATTACCCAAAATGCTCGGCACGTAGTGTTTTGCTCAACGTTCACGGCAAAAGGGTTAGATATTCATTGTGAAAATGGGCAATTAACTATTGTGCGGGAAGGGGATATTAGAAAGTTAGTTAACCAAGTACGGCAAATTTCATGGAATGCGGATGTTGCGCGAAATATCAACCAAACCATGCACTTTGTCACGGAGCGTGCGGTGTTCACTTTAGGGGGGAAAACCCCTGTATTGGTTGAAATTGCCCCCGGTATCGACCTAGAGCGTGACATTCTTGCCCATATGGACTTCGTACCTGAAATTTCGCCTGATCTGAAAGTGATGGACTCTTCATTATTTGAAGAGGCGCCTTTTGGTCTGATTTCGTATTTGTAGTTTCAATATTAAAGAGGAATTTATCCATGTTAGTAAAAGATAAAGTTGCCATTGTGACGGGTTCTGCAAGAGGTATTGGTTTTGCGATTGCTCAGGTACTTGCAGAAGAAGGGGCAAAAGTTGTTATTTCTGATTTAGCCATGTCATCAGGTGAAGAAAGTGCAAAACAGCTACAAGAACAAGGCCATCAAGCCATTTTCATTCCTTGCGACATTGCTAAACGTGAAGAGGTGAATGCCTTATTTTCTAACGCATTAGCACATTTTGGGGCGATTGATGTACTGGTGAATAATGCGGGGATCAACCGAGATGGCATGCTGCATAAATTAACGGAAGATGATTGGGACAAAGTGATTGATATCAATCTGAAAGGGACATTTAACTGCATGCAAGAAGCGGCAAAATTAATGCGTGAGCAAGGAAGTGGCCGAATTGTCAATATTTCCTCGGCGAGTTGGCTTGGGAATGTTGGGCAAGCCAACTATGCCGCGTCCAAAGCTGGGGTTATTGGTCTGACTAAAACGGCTTGCCGTGAACTAGCCCGTAAAGGTGTCACAGTAAATGCGATTTGCCCAGGATTTATTGATACAGATATGACTCGTGGTGTACCTGAAAAAGTTTGGGACATCATGATTAGCAAGATCCCTGCGGGTTTTGCTGGCGATCCACGTGATGTCGGCCAATGTGTTGCATTCTTAGCCTCTGATAAAGCGCGTTATATCAATGGGGAAGTGATCAATGTTGGCGGCGGAATGGTGTTATAGGGGGAAATAATGAAACAAGCGAATGATATTGTCATTGTCAGTGGTGTGAGAACAGCAATTGGCACGATGGGAGGAAGCTTTGCAAATACGCATCAGCACGACCTTGGGGCCGCGGTTATCCGTGAAGCCGTGAAAAGAGCTGGAATTGCTCCCGAAGATGTCGATGAAGTCATTGTGGGTAATGTTGGGCAAATTGCAGAAAGTGGTTTTATCGCTCGTATTTGCCAACTGCGAGCAGGGCTACCAAAAGAAACTACAGCATATTCGGTTAACCGCCAATGTGGTTCCGGGTTACAAGCTTTAGCCGATGGCATGATGTTACTGCAGACTGGTCAATCCGATGTTGTGGTGGCATGCGGTACAGAAAATATGACGATGCTGCCGTACTACTTACGTAAAGCGCGTTATGGCTACCGCATGGGGAATGATGTGCTCGAGGATGGATTAACGTCCATCCTAACTTGGCCAGAAGGCCCTTATCACAACGGAATGACTGCAGAAAACGTTGCAGAACAGTTCAATATTACCCGCGAAGAGATGGACGATTTTGCATGGGACAGCCAGCAAAAAGCGTTAAAAGCGATTCAAGCGGGTTATTTTGCTGACCAGATATTGCCAGTAGAAATACCGGAAGGCCGTAAAGGCACACGTATTTTTGATACCGATGAACATCCACGTGATACACCACGTGACAAATTGGCTAAGTTGCGTCCTGCATTTAAAGCCGACGGTGTGATCACGGCGGCAAACTCGTCAGGGATTAATGATGGCGCTGCGGCATTAGTGATGATGCGACGTGAAGAAGCAGAAAAACGTGGCCTGAAACCAAAAATGAAAGTGGTCGATTGGGCAGTTGCGGGTTGTGAAGCTGCCATTATGGGCTTTGGGCCTGCACCAGCGACGCGCCGACTCATGGAAAAGCTCAAGATGAATGTAAAAGACATTGACTTAATTGAGCTAAATGAAGCATTTGCGGCACAAGCTATCGCAGTTATGAATGATTTATCTCTTGATAGCACTAAGGTGAATGTGAATGGTGGCGCAATTGCTTTGGGTCACCCAGTGGGTGCCAGTGGGGCTATTTTGCCCGTGAAGTTAATGTATGAAATGGAACGCCGTCAGGTTGCCACCGGGTTAGTCACGATGTGTATTGGTGGTGGCCAAGGGATTTCAATGTTGTTCGAAAGAGAATAAGAAAAACTGCAAGCAGAAAGCCCGACGTGGGGCGTCGGGCTGTTGCTGAAGTAAAAGCTACAGGTATGGGTCACTTAGAACCAAGAGCCGTACCTGTTTCACTACAACATGAGGATCTTATCTATGTTTTCTACAAATGCAAAGTTAGATTATGCGGCTCAGGGGAAAAAAACCAACGCAAAGATATACCGTAACCTGATGCCGTTGTTGATTTTAGCGTACATTATTAGCTTTATTGACCGAACGAATATTGGCATGGCAAAAAATGCGATGTCGATTGATTTAGGATTATCTGCAACCGCATTTGGTATCGGAGCAGGGCTTTTTTTCCTAACCTACTCAATTCTTGAGATCCCAAGTAATTTGATCATGGAAAAAGTAGGCGCGCGTTTTTGGATCACGCGGATAATGATCACGTGGGGGTTATTATCTGCGGCGATGGCATTTGTGACAGGACCGACTTCTTTTTATATCTTAAGGTTATTACTGGGAGCAGCTGAAGCGGGTTTATATCCCGGGGTTATTTTATATATGACATATTGGTTTAGCCAAGAGGAACGAGCTAAAGCAACGGGGTTATTTTTACTTGGGGTCTGTCTTGCGAATATTATTGGAGCACCGCTAAGTGGCTTATTGCTGAGTATGGATGGCTTATTAGGTTTCCATGGCTGGCAATGGATGTTTGTTATTGAAGGTTTACCTGCGGTGATCCTCGCATTTGTTGTGTGGTTTGTGTTGCCGAATAAACCGGAAGATGCGAAATGGTTAGATGAGGATGATCGGAATTATATTAAATATAAACACGACCAAGATAAAAATAGCATTAGTGTGAGTAATAGTAAATTCTCACTTAAGGCGGCATTTAAAAATAAAGCCTTTATGATGATTGTTGCTATCTATTTTACTCACCAGTTCTCCGTCTATGGTTTAAGTTACTTTTTGCCTACTATTATAGGTGAGTATGGCAAACTGACACCGATTCAAATTGGCTTATTAACGGCGATCCCTTGGATTTCAGCTGCAATTGGTGGCATTTTTGTGGCGAGAAAAGCCAATACACCGCGTCGTTCATCACGTATTTTAATTTCAGGTTATGCCGTGATGGCTGTTGGATTAGTGATAGGTGCACTGGGAGGCCCAGTTGTCGGCTTAATAGGCTTTTGCTTGACTGCATTTATGTTTTTTGTGGTTCAATCGATTATTTTCTCTCTTCCACCCACTTATATGAGTGGCAGTATGCTGGCGGGAAGTTTAGCATTATTGAACTGTTTAGGATTATTTGGCGGTTTCCTCGGCCCGTTTATTCTTGGGTTTTTTGAGGATTACACTGGAACAGCGACTTCTGGATTATGGTTTGGTGTCGGTTTGTTAGTTATCGGAACGATTATTGCTTCACGAGTGAATACTAACGGTATGAGCAAACCTGAACCATTACAAGTATCGGCTTCAGTGGAAAGCAAATAATTCAACATCGCCATTTACAATAGGAAAGTCTGCATGAAAATTGTTATCGCACTTGATTCCTTTAAGGGAAGTTGTTCTGCAAGGTTAGCATGTCAAGCCGTTGCTGAGGGTTTCAAGCGTGTATCCTCTGAATTAGATATGACGTTATTACCCATATCTGATGGCGGAGAAGGTTTGTTGGAGTCACTGGAACATAGCCCAGCGCTATCTGGTGTAACACCTTACATTTTTAGCTGTACTGGACCTTATGGTAGTAAGGTTGATGCAGGGTTATTAGTGCTGGAGGGAAAAACTGCTTTTATTGAAATGGCACAATGCTGTGGGCTGGAATTAGTTGAACGCGAGCATCGTCGCGTTGAAAATGCCTCAACTTATGGCTTGGGTGAAATGGTCAAGCATGCACTAGATATGGGTTGCTCTCGTATTGTCATAGGAATAGGAGGAAGTGCAACTAATGATGGTGGTGCAGGGTTTGCTCAAGCATTAGGTGCTTTGTTTTATGATAAAAATTCTCAGCTTATTGAGGCGCCAATTTGCGGTAAAGACCTCATTAATATTGCAAAGATTAATTTTGATAAATTTGACTCGCGAGCCGCTAAGGTTGAATTTAATGTCTCTTGCGATGTTGAAAACCCTTTATTAGGCAATAACGGCGCGACTTATATTTATGGTCCTCAAAAGGGAGCGGACAAAGCCACACTTGATCAGCTTGAAATGGGAATGGCTCACTATGCGAAATTAATGTCAGCAATAACGGGAAAAGATGTTTCGCTGGAGGCGGGCAGTGGCGCTGCGGGTGGATTAGGTGCTGGGCTTCGTTGGTTTGTTTCGGCAAAGCTCGAAAAAGGAATCGATCTCGTTTTGGGGCTCCTTGGTGCGAAATCCTATATTCAACAAGCGGACTTAGTCATTGTAGGAGAAGGGCGGCTTGATAGCCAAAGTGCGAACGGTAAGGCTCCTGTGGGAGTGGCTCGTATGGCCAGTCATTATGGTGTGCCTGTTATTGCGCTTTGTGGAGGATATAGTGAAGATAGCCGTATCCTATATCAACATGGTATTAGTGCAATGTGGTCATTGTGCCCTGGGCCGATTTCCCTTGAGCAAGCCATGACAAATGGTGAGCGTTACTTGGCAGATACAGCAGAAAATTTGCTGCGAACCGTACTAGCGAATCCGAATAAGCAAATAAAACCCTAAAGTGAGGCGGTAAGATGCTACTGACTGAAAAATTAGCCAATGATATTGTCACGCGTGCAATGGGGATTATCCATCACAACGTCAATGTGATTAATAGTCAGGGCGTGATTATCGCCTCAGGGGAAAAAAAGCGTATTGGTGAAATTCATGAAGCCGCAGTGGAAGTGATTCGCTGCGGCAAACGGATCACTATTTACAATGAAAATGAAGCGCGAGCTTATTCGAATGTAGCTCCGGGGATAAACCATCCGATTGTTGTGGCAGATAAAGTGGAATTAGTCATTGGGGTGAGTGGTGACCCTGTTGTGATCCAGCGTTATGCCGAGCTTGCCATACTGACGGCTGAGCTGCTAATTCAACAAGAAATTGAGCGGCGTAGTATTAACTGGCAGCACCGTTTGCGAGATATGTTATTTGTCCAGTTTATAGAAAGTACAACGCAAGCACAGGGGCGCAGTGCGTTACTCAAACTGCATAACTCTGGTTTTGCATTCACTTTACCGACTATTCCTGTGATTATTAATATTGAAGCTATTCAGTATCGTCCTGAAATACTCGATACGATCATTACTGAATTATCAGCCATGGAAAAAAGTGATGTGTTATTGCTTAATAGCCGCGAAATTTTGATGCTATTTCCATCAACTCATTATCAAAATGAATCATTTATTCCTAATCTTCATTTCATTCTAGATAGCCAGCTTAGCCAATATTATATTGGTGTTGGTGTCCAGGCAGATACGCAGGAACATGTGAGGGATGCCGTTCATTTCGCACGTTCAGTCATTGAAGTTGGCCGGCTAACTGTGCCCGATAAACAAGTTTTTCTATTTAAAGAAATGGCATCTTTATGCCTCTTTAATGAATTGGAAAATAGCTATCTATTTAATTTCTTTTTGGATATTTGCCATAAAATATTGTTGCATGATTCGGGGGATATTTTAATTGAAACTCTTGAGTTATTCCTATCGCAAAATGGGGAAATAGGCAGTACCGCACAGCAATTAGGCATTCACAGAAATACATTAAGTTATCGGTTACAGCAAATTAAAAAGCAAACCAGTTTGGACCCGACAAGGTTTACGGATCTGATTCAATTATCTGTTGCTATGCATGGCTATCGTCGACGTTACCCAAAACAACAGCCATGGCTTGATGCATTAAGTTAAGGTGCAGTGTCATTACTTTTGTTGTAAAACCCAAATAGCCGCTTCAACGCGTGATTTTAAATTGAGTTTCTTTAGTAGGTGTTTGACATGGACTTTGACGGTGCTCTCTGTGATTTGTAATTTATTAGCAATCATCTTATTTGATAGCCCCTGAGAGATTAAATCTAAGATATGGGTTTCTCTTGGGGTTAATGCCGATAAATTATGCTCTGTAGAGGCTCGGTTATCTCTTAAGGATTCAGCTAAAATAGAGGCGAGCGTTGGGCTAACGACCATTTTACCACTTGCTGCTTCTTTTAATGCAATAATTAATTTTTCGGGTTCCATGTCTTTCAGTAAATAGCCATCAGCACCTCGTTTTAATGCATTAATTAAGTCTTCACCGTAATTGGATACTGTAAATAAGATAATACGGCCTGAAAGTTCGCGGCTACGTAAACTATCGAGTACTTCAAAGCCATTCATACCCGGCATATTGAGATCTAATAGGATTAAATCGGGGTCTTGCTCTTCCGCAATTTTAATACCCGTTATTCCATCGTCTGCTTCACCAATTACTTTTAATGTGGGTTCTAAACTAATTAATTGTTTAACTCCGTTACGTAGCATCGGGTGGTCATCAATCAGTAAAATGGTGGATTGCCCAGTTAGTTTATTTTCATTTTTCATTAATGAGTTACTCCAATTCAATTAAGCCACAGTCAGTGGAAATTCGACATTAACAGTAGTGCCTCCTTGAACTCTTGGCGAAATTTGATATTTCCCATTTAGGCTCAGAGCTCTCTCCCTCATAATAATCAATCCGTAATGGTTATTTTTTGTTGGCTGAGGCTGAATCCCTTCCCCATTATCTTCTATCGTCATGGTGATTAATCCGTTATTTTCAATTAATGAGACTTGTGACCAGTTTGCATTAGCATGTTTGAGAATATTGCTTAAAGCTTCTCGGATTATCTGGATAATATGGATAGATTGATGTGGGGAGAGGCTTTTTGCTGGAATTTGGTAATTTAATCCAATTTGAAAACCAAGGCGCTGACTGAATTCTTGGATTGTGCTTTCTAAAGCCGGGAATAAGCCGGGTTCAGTTAATTTTAGCCTGAAGGTTGTTAAAAGTTCACGTAATTGGCTATAAGCGGAATTTATTTCATTACGCATTTCGTTTAATAGTTCTTGGTGCTTAGTTGGCAATGTTTTAGGTTGCATTTGCAGATAACTAATTTGCATTTTGAGACAAGATAATGATTGTGCGATTGAATCATGCAATTCTCTCGCAATCGCCGAGCGTTCATCCATAATCAGTAACTGCTGTTGTTGTTCTAATTGGTGCTCCATCGCTAGCATTCCAGCAATTTGTTTAACTAGCATCAGTACTAAATTATTTTGCTCTTCAGATAATTGCTGATTTATATCTATTTCAGCCAAAATCATGCCATAACGCTGTAAGTTATCGGAAATCTCCCATGATATTACTTTAAGTTGTTCAGTTACCTTGGGTGACTTGAGAGAGTGCTCTTCGTTTTCTGGGCAATGAATTTCATGAAAGTAGGTATCATTATTTTCTTCGTATAGTCTCAAGCTGATATTCTGTAGCGGTATTAAGCTTTTAAGCTCAGATAATACTTTTTCTAACCTGACTGATAATGGCCCAATGGCATGTAAGGTGCGATTAGATTGGTATAAATAGAGTAATACTTTATTTTTATTTTGCAGGTCAGCCGTTTTTTCGATAACTCGGGATTCTAATTGATGGTAACTTTGTGCAAGCTCATCCGACATTTGATTTAACGTTTGGCCCAGTGAATTTAGCTCATCTTGTTTTTTGCCTGCAGGAAAGCGCTGACTAAAATCTTGGTGACTAATCGCATTCACCATATGAAGTAACTTAAGCCAAGGTGTATAAATTTTCTTTCTAAAATGGCAGATAGCAAAAATAAGTAGCAACGAAACGAGGCTAATAAATACCATTTGAGTGATTGCTACATAGGTTATCTTTCGTTCTGTTTTTTCATCAATATTGCGAACTAATGCATCAAGCTTATTAACAAAAGTAACGACCGCAAGCCGTGCATCATTAGGCGAAACTGCACGGTTAAGTGCAGGTTTTAATTCTGTAACCCAATATTGATAAATCTCAGAAAATTGCGGTTTTAAATCTTCTATTTCGACGACTTGGGTCAGTTCATCGCTTAATAAATTTTTCTCAAGTTCACTTACATATACGTCAGAATATTGGTTGAGTGGTACTAATGAAAGTAAATGATAGCTTTGCATCCGCAATGAGCCTGATTTATTAATTGCATGTGCATTTCCTTGCACACTAATGATCATACTATTTGAGATTGTCATGCCAATAATACCGAGTACGGCAATCAATAACATTAAACCAATAACTTGGTTAATGATTGAAAATCGGTGATAAGCAATAGACATAAATAATCCTTTCTACGGTACATGTTTATTCATTATTTTTGATAACGTAGATATTGTTTCTCTATTATATAAAATTGAATATGCCACTTCGGTATTACTCCTTAATATCCCATTAAAATATTCGCTTTAAATTCCAATACATAAAATTACCGATTAATAAATTTTTTTGTTTTAATTCAATTTGTTATTGGCTTGTACTCCTAATACCCCTCTAGTGGTTAACGAAAAAAAACGCGAATATTTCATTTAAGTCTCTCTTGATTTAGATCAGCTTCACGGTGGTCTATTCGCCACACACTGCGAACAGAAATTGTATTTATCGGGGTGATTTATGTCTCAACGAGATAATGTTAATAACGTAGTTGCACCGTCAAATAACGGAGTTATACAGGATTGGCGTCCTGAAGATACTCGGTTTTGGCAGCAAACAGGGCAGCGTATTGCAAATCGTAATTTATGGATTTCTATTCCATGTTTATTGCTCGCATTTTGCGTATGGATGTTATTTAGTGCAGTTGCAGTTAACTTAAATAAAGTGGGTTTTAATTTTACGACAGACCAATTATTTTTATTAACCGCATTACCTTCCGTTTCAGGCGCTTTATTAAGAGTCCCTTATTCATTTGTTATTCCTATTTTTGGTGGGCGTCGCTGGACGGCGATTAGTACACTATTTTTAGTGATCCCATGTATTTGGCTAGGTTATGCGATTCAAAACCCTGCCACGCCTTATCAAGTCTTTGTCATTATTTCCCTACTTTGTGGTTTTGCTGGCGCTAACTTTGCGTCCAGTATGGCCAACATCAGCTTCTTCTTTCCTAAAGCTCGCCAAGGCGGGGCACTTGGTCTAAATGGTGGGTTAGGCAATTTAGGAGTCAGTGTCATGCAATTGGTGGCTCCTTTCATTGTAGGTGTTGGCGTATTTACTTTTGTGGGTGGAGCTGGAGCGGCTCAGCCGGATGGCTCAACGTTGTGGTTAGAAAATGCCGCTTGGATTTGGGTGCCATTTCTGCTGCTTTTTACTGTGATGGCTTGGTTTGGCATGAATGATTTAGCGGCGAATAAGGCATCTCTTAAAGCGCAGTTACCTGTTTTGAAACGGGGTCATCTATGGGTATTAAGCCTGTTATATCTGGCAACATTCGGCTCATTTATCGGTTTTTCTGCCGGTTTTGCTATGTTATCGAAAACGCAGTTCCCAGACGTCATTATTTTGAAGTTTGCCTTTTTTGGCCCTTTTCTCGGAGCTCTAGCTCGCCCAGTCGGCGGCATGTTGTCTGACCGTTTTGGTGGTGTGAAAGTCACATTACTGAACTTTGTGGTCATGGCGGTTTTCTCCGGCTTGCTATTTTTTACGTTACCAGAAAACGGCCAAGGAGGCTCTTTTGGAGCATTTTATGGCGTATTTATGGTGCTGTTTTTAACGGCAGGGCTAGGTAGTGGCTCAACCTTCCAAATGATTGCTGTCGTTTTCCGTAAATTAACTATGGACAAAGCCATCTTAAGAGGAGCTTCAGAGCAAGAAGCCCAAAAAGAGGCGGTAACAGAAAGTGCTGCGGCTCTAGGGTTTATTTCTGCAATTGGGGCAATAGGTGGCTTCTTTATTCCAAAAGCGTTCGGTACATCACTAACACTGACGGGGTCACCGGCAGATGCGATGAAAGTGTTTTTTGTATTTTATCTTTCCTGTGTGTTTATCACATGGCTGGTATATGGCCGTAAACACAAATAATAACAAGTCATAAAAATCAATTTTAGCAATGTACGGCGCCGGTCGCCGTCTCTTTGGAGGCAATCCGATGAGCAAGTTTTTAGACAGATTTCGGTATTTTAAGCAGTTAGGCGAGACCTTTTCAGGTGATCACGGGCAAGAATTAAATGTAAACCGTGATTGGGAAGATGGTTATCGTAGTCGCTGGCAGCATGACAAAGTCGTGCGTTCCACCCATGGTGTTAATTGTACTGGCTCTTGTAGTTGGAAAATTTATGTCAAAAATGGGTTAGTCACTTGGGAGACCCAACAGACGGATTACCCACGCACTCGTCCAGACCTACCTGATCATGAACCGAGAGGATGCCCTCGTGGGGCGAGCTACTCTTGGTATTTATATAGCGCAAACCGTGTTAAATACCCAATGATGCGCAAGCGCTTACTTAAATTGTGGCGCGAAGCAAAAGCAGAGCAGCAAGACCCTGTTGCAGCGTGGCTATCTATTATCAATGACCCACAAAAGGCACAAAGCTATAAACAAGCTCGTGGTCGTGGGGGTTTTGTTCGTTCAAGTTGGCAGGAAGTGAATGAACTGATTGCAGCGGCAAACGTCGCGACGATTAAAGAATTTGGTCCTGACCGCATTGTTGGCTTTTCACCAATTCCTGCGATGTCGATGGTTTCCTATGCCTCGGGCGCGCGCTATTTATCATTAATTGGTGGCTCATGCTTGAGCTTTTATGACTGGTATTGTGACTTACCGCCCGCATCCCCAATGACTTGGGGCGAACAGACTGATGTACCTGAATCAGCGGATTGGTACAACTCATCCTACATTATTGCTTGGGGTTCTAACGTTCCGCAAACCCGTACGCCAGATGCTCACTTCTTTGCAGAAGTCCGCTACAAAGGGACTAAAACAGTCGCGGTGACGCCGGATTACGCGGAAATTGCCAAATTATGTGACCATTGGTTGAACCCGAAACAAGGAACAGATAGCGCCATGGCAATGGCGATGGGGCATGTGATCCTCAATGAGTTCCATGTAAAACGTGAAGCAGAATACTTCCGTGAATATGTGCGGACTTACACTGATATGCCGATGCTTGTCATGCTAGATAAGCGTGAAGATGGCTCTTATGTTGCTGGCCGTATGCTACGCGCATCCGATTTACACAATTCATTAGGCGAAGAGAAAAATGCCGAATGGAAAACCATCGCGATTGATGAAGAGACGGGCGAATTATGTGCTCCACAAGGTTCAATGGGATTCCGTTGGGATGATAGCCAAAAATGGAATTTAGAGCCGCGTGCGGGACAAGATGTACATGACATAAAAATGAAACTCAGCTTGGCAGATAGCCATGATGAATTTGTTGAGGTTGGCTTCCCATACTTTGGTGGTTTAGAAAGTGAGCATTTTCAAAGCGTTGAACTGAAAGACGTCTTACTGCATAAATTACCTGCGAAACGTATTCAGCTTGCCGATGGCAGCGAGTCACTGGTTACTAGTGTGTATGATTTGATGCTTGCTAACTACGGCATTGACCGTGGTTTTGGTGATGAAAACTGTGCGGTTGATTACGATGATATGAAAGCGTATTCACCGGCGTGGGCAGAAAAAGTTACTGGGGTTAGCCGCCAAAATATCATTCGTATCGCCCGTGAATTTGCGGATACCGCAGAGAAAACTCACGGTCGTGCGATGGTGATTGTCGGGGCAGGGATTAACCACTGGTACCACATGGACATGACTTACCGTGCGATTATCAATATGTTGATTTTCTGTGGTTGTGTTGGGCAGAGCGGCGGCGGCTGGTCTCACTATGTTGGGCAGGAAAAATTACGTCCACAAACGGGTTGGTTACCTTTAGCATTCGGTTTGGACTGGCAGCGCCCACCTCGTCATATGAATAGCACCTCTTTTTTCTATAACCATTCAAGCCAATGGCGTTACGAAACGGTGGGAACAGAAGAGTTGCTGTCGCCTCTAGCCGATAAACTCGCCTTTAGCGGCAGTTTAGTTGATATGAATGTACGTGCAGAACGCATGGGGTGGCTGCCGTCAGCGCCACAATTAAATGTAAACCCATTAAATATTGCGAAGAATGCACAAAATGCAGGTATGTCACCCACAGACTATACTGTTAAGCAATTGAAAGAAGGGAATATTCGCTTTGCAGCAGAGCAACCTGATGATCCTCAAAATTTCCCACGTAACCTGTTTATTTGGCGTTCAAATTTATTGGGGTCTGCAGGGAAAGGTCATGAATATTTATTGAAATATTTATTGGGTACTGAAAATGGTATTCAAGGCAAAGACTTAGGCCAACAAGGCGGCGTCAAACCTGAAGAAGTGGAATGGCAAGATAAAGCGGCAGAAGGGAAAGTTGACTTAGTGGTGACTCTCGACTTCAGAATGTCGAGCACCTGCCTGTTCTCGGACGTTATCTTACCGACCGCTACTTGGTATGAAAAAGACGATATGAATACCTCGGATATGCATCCATTTATTCATCCATTGTCAGCTGCGGTCGACCCAGCTTGGGAATCCAAAAGCGACTGGGAAATTTATAAGGGGATTGCCAAAGCATTTTCTGAGGTCAGCGCTGGGCACTTAGGCAAAGAAACGGATGTGGTGACGTTGCCGATTCAACATGATAGTGCAGCCGAGATGGCACAGCCTTTTGATGTTAGAGATTGGAAAAAAGGGCAATGCGAGCTTATTCCAGGGAAAACAGCGCCGCATATTATCTGTGTTGAGCGTGACTATCCAAACACTTATGCACGTTTTACCTCTCTTGGCCCACTCATGGATAAACTGGGTAATGGTGGTAAGGGCATCAGTTGGAATACGCAAGATGAAATTGATTTCCTGAAAAAGCTCAATAAAACTCAACCTGAGGGGGCTAATGCAGGGCGACCAAAAATTGAAACAGCGATTGATGCCGCAGAAGTCATTTTAACACTCGCGCCTGAAACCAATGGACAAGTGGCAGTAAAAGCATGGGATGCGTTAAGCAAAGTAACGGGCCGCGACCACACTCATCTTGCACGTTATAAAGAAGACGAAAAAATCCGTTTTCGCGATATTGTGGCACAACCTCGTAAGATCATTTCCAGCCCGACGTGGTCAGGTTTAGAAGATGAACATGTTTCCTACAACGCTTGTTATACCAACGTACATGAAATGATCCCATGGCGGACGCTTAGTGGTCGTCAGCAATTGTATCAAGATCATGAATGGATGCGCGCCTTTGGGGAAAGCCTTGTGGTATATCGCCCACCGATTGACACTCGAGCGGCTCAGCCTCTTATGGGGAAAAAATCGAATGGATTCCCTGAAAAAGCACTGAACTTTTTAACACCGCACCAAAAATGGGGGATCCACTCTACTTACAGTGACAACTTATTAATGTTGACGTTAGGCCGCGGTGGTCCAGTTGTTTGGCTTAGCGAAGAAGATGCCCGCGAACTGGGTGTTGAGGATAACGATTGGGTTGAAGCTTTTAACAGTAATGGGGCATTAACCGCCAAAGCGATCGTTAGCCAACGTATTCCTGATGGCATGATCATGATGTACCACGCCCAAGAACGGCTGATCAACTTACCCGGCTCTGAAATTACGGCTCAACGTGGCGGAATTCATAACTCGGTCACGCGTGTTTGCCCGAAACCTACCCATATGATTGGGGGTTATGCGCACCTTGCCTATAGCTTCAATTATTACGGGACAGTAGGTTCTAATCGCGATGAATTTGTGGTTGTTCGCAAAATGAAACAGGTTGACTGGCTGGATGGTGAAGGTGATGCCTACCAGCAGACCTTGAGCGGAAAGGAGAAAGCATAATGAAAATTCGTTCTCAAGTCGGCATGGTGCTAAACCTTGATAAATGTATTGGTTGTCACACTTGCTCAGTGACCTGTAAAAACGTGTGGACTAGCCGCGAAGGGGTAGAATACGCATGGTTTAATAACGTCGAAACCAAACCGGGTATTGGTTACCCCCAAAATTGGGAAGACCAAGAGAAATGGAAAGGCGGTTGGATCCGCACCATTAAGGGTAAATTGGTTCCACGGATGGGAAACAAAGTGGGTGTTTTATCGAAAATCTTCGCTAACCCAGATGTACCTGCCTTGGATGATTATTATGAGCCGTTTAATTATGACTACGGCCATTTAAAAAATGCCAAAGAAGGCAAGCACGTACCGACAGCACGTCCTCGTTCATTAATTACGGGTGAGCGAATGAGTAATGTCAAAATGGGACCAAACTGGGAAGATGATTTAGGTGGTGAATTCGCCAAGCGAGCCCAAGATAAAAACTTTGAACATATTCAAAAAGAGATGTATGGGCAGTTTGAAAATACATTCATGATGTATTTACCACGCCTTTGTGAACATTGTTTAAACCCAGCGTGTGTCGCGACCTGCCCAAGTGGGGCAATTTATAAGCGCTCAGAAGACGGTATTGTGTTGATTGACCAAGATAAATGCCGCGGCTGGCGTATGTGTTTAACCGGTTGCCCGTATAAAAAAATCTATTTCAATTGGAAAAGTGGTAAATCAGAAAAATGCATTTTCTGTTATCCACGTATTGAGTCAGGCATGCCAACGGTCTGCTCTGAAACCTGTGTTGGTCGTATCCGTTATTTAGGGGTATTGCTGTATGACGCGGACAAAATTGAGTCAGCGGCCAGTGTAGAAAAGGAAACTGACCTTTACCAGAGCCAACTTGATGTTTTCCTTGATCCTCATGATCCAAAAGTGATTGAAGAAGCGCAAAAACAAGGGATCCCATTAAGTGTGATCGATGCGGCACAGAAATCCCCAGTGTACAAAATGGCGATGGAATGGCGCTTAGCTCTGCCACTGCATCCTGAATATCGCACGTTACCAATGGTGTGGTATGTGCCACCTTTGTCACCGATCCAGTCAGTGGCAGATTCAGGGCTCTTAGCCAATAACGGTGTATTGCCGGATGTAGAAAGCTTACGTATTCCAGTGCAATACCTTGCGAATTTGTTAACGGCGGGGGATACCGAGCCGGTGTTATTGGCGTTAAAACGTATGTTAGCGATGCGCCATTTCAAACGGGCAGAAACCGTGGAAAACCAATGTGATACCAGCGCGTTAGAACAAGTTGGCTTAACACAAGCTCAGGCACAAGAAATGTACCGCTATTTAGCCATTGCTAACTATGAAGACCGTTTTGTCATTCCATCCAGTCATCGAGAATTGGCACGCGAAGCATTCCCTGAAGCCAAAGCTTGTGGCTTTAGTTTTGGTGATGGTTGCCATGGCAGCGATAGCAAAGCGAATTTATTTAATAGCAGGCGAATTGATGCCATTGATATCACACCAAAAAATAATCAGGAGAAAGCACTATGATGACACTAAAAGTGATTTCTCGGTTATTGGAATACCCTTCTGAAGCACTTTGGTTACATCGCGATGAGCTCATTGAAGCACTAGAACAGGCTGATGAGCTGCCTGTCACACGGGCTGTTCAATTGATGGTGTTTGTGCGCGAGTATCTTAACGAAGACTTACTTGATATGCAGGCGCAATATTGTGAGCTGTTTGATAGAGGCCGCGCAACATCATTATTGCTATTTGAGCATGTGCACGGTGAGTCCCGAGACCGAGGACAAGCGATGGTTGATTTAATGGCTCAATATCAGCAACACGGTTTGCAAATCGATTGCCGTGAATTACCCGACCATTTGCCCATTTATTTGGAATATCTAACGGTATTAACGACCAATGAAACTATCGAGGGGTTACAGGATATTGCGCCAATTTTAGCGTTGTTAGGGGAAAGGCTGAAACAGCGAGAAAGCCGTTTCTCTGTTTTATTTGATTTTTTACTTGAGCTTTCTCATAGCGATATTGCGGCGGAGCAATTAAGCAAACAAGTGGCAACCGAAGTACGGGATGACACCCCAGAGGCATTAGATGCGGTTTGGGAAGAGGAGCAAGTGAAATTTTTTGCCGATGAAAAAACATGTGGTAGCGAAGTGGCGGCACATCAACATCGCTTCGCCAATGCGGTGGTACCACAATATTTGGATCTCAGTGTGGGCAGCAGCCATGTAGGAGTTCAAAAATGAATTTTATCAATCAATTTTTCTTCGATATTTACCCCTATATCGCTGGGACGGTATTTATTGTCGGTAGTTGGTTACGTTACGATTATGGGCAATACACGTGGCGAGCGGGTTCCAGCCAAATGTTGGATAAAAAGAACATGCGTTTGGCATCAAACTTATTTCATTTGGGGATTATTGGGATTTTTGTTGGGCACTTTTTAGGCATGCTAACGCCTCACTGGATGTATGAATCTTTCTTGCCAATGCATATTAAGCAGTTAATGGCAATGATTGGTGGGGGCGCAGCAGGTGTGATGATGTTAATTGGTGGCGCGATGCTATTGAAGCGCCGACTAACAAACCCACGAGTGAGAGCAACTTCATCCTTCGGTGACATCATGATTTTAACCTTGCTGGTGGTGCAAGTTTGCTTAGGGTTACTTACCATTCCATTCTCAGCACAACATATGGATGGCAGCGAAATGCTGAAATTAGTGGGATGGGCGCAGTCTATTGTGACATTCCATTGGGGGGCATCCAATTACCTTGAAGGTGTTGGCATCGTTTTTAAACTGCATATTGTGTTGGGGATGACGATATTTTTACTCTTCCCATTCTGCCGTTTAGTGCACATTTGGAGTGCACCTATCGAATACCTGACTCGTCGGTATCAATTGGTGAGAAATCGCCATTAGGTTGGGTTCCACAAGGAGGTGGGCCAGTACATTGCTTTTGTACAACTTGTTCTTGTGTAAACAACAAATATTGCTATTTTGGCACCCCATCTCATATGAGATGGGGTTTTTTGTTTTATTTAGTGCTGGTTGGCTCGATATAGCCAAGGCGGCGGGAAATCAGTAAGCAAACGTGGGCAAGTTCTTCATTAACACGGTCTATTTTGGAAACCATTCTGTGAGTCGGCCCAGCGACACTAATCGCGCCGATCACATTACCGGTATAATTAAATATCGGCCTAGCTACACAGGTAAGCCCTTCTTCATTTTCTTCATCATCTAAAGAAAAACCTTTTATACGGATATCAGCCAAAACTTCATACAGTTTCATGCGGTCGATAACTGTTTTTTCAGTGTATTTGGTTAACGGTTTATCCAGTACTGCATCAATTTCTTCTAACGGTTGGAAGGCTAATAAAGCTTTCCCTATACCAGTACAATAAGCGGGTAGTCGAGCACCCAGTTTTGCGGAAGTTTGAATGGATAGCGTTCCTTCACTTTTATAGAGATAGACCACATGGCCACTGTTATAAACCCCTAAAAAGCAAGTTTCAAACGTTGAACTCGACAACGTTTTTAAATAAGGGATTGAAACTTCGACTAAATTAACATTCATTAAGCCTTTAATGCCTAATTCGAGGCTTTTTAAGTCAAGGTTATAGCGTTCTGTAAGATGGTCTAAGCTGACATATTGGCGTTCTTTTAGTGTTTCTAATACGCGAAAAGCCGTGGTTTTTGGAATTTCCGTATTCTTGACCAATTCGGCCAAAGAAATTCCGTCAGAATGGTTACTAATCTCTTCAAGTATGGTCAGTACTCTGTCGATACTCGACGAGTTTGCTTGACTTTCTTTCGTCATCGTAGGCTCCTCACTCACGCTAAGCTCTTTCATTGTACTCATTATTTAAACGTCGTTCCATTTTTACCTCGATGCAATTTTTTTCTCTGAAAAAACATGCAGTACGTAATGTATTGATCTTCATTGAATTTGATTTTTTGATTGTGATCGCTGTCGTTATTCTTATAAAAACGGAACGATATTCCTATATTTTAATATATGTCCTTAAAAAAGGAACGACGTTCCGTTATTTTAAAGGGATAAACATGTTGATAGTGACCATTGATACAGGGACAACGAATACCCGAGTTAGAGCATGGAAAAATAACGCGGTTGTTCGTGAACAAAGTGTTGAAGTTGGTATTAGGGATTGTGCAAAAAATGGCGATAAAACGCTGTTAATTCAATCAATAAAAATAGTACTAGATAAGCTGTTGTTAGGAGTGAGTGCTGAAGAAAGAGAAAATTATCAGCTCGTTGCATCTGGCATGATTACATCCGAAATTGGGCTGTGTCACTTACCTCACCAAGTGACCCCGGTTTCAATGCAGCAACTTGCTAAAGCCACAATGCCTTGTGTTATCAAGGAGATCAGTGAAAAACCGATTATTTTTATACCAGGCGTTAAAAATAACGTGGCAAATATGACGTTTGATTCAATTGAAAGTATAGATGTAATGCGTGGTGAAGAAGTTGAAGTTTTTGGCATTCTAACACAGCAACCGGATCTTGGCCCTGCCTTAGTCATTTTGCCCGGCTCGCATTCTAAGTTTGTACGTCTTGATGAAAATAATAATGTGGTTGCATTGGCAACAACGATGGCAGGGGAAATCTTCGATACATTAACGCACCAGACTATCTTAGCCAGTTCTTTAGAACACCAATTTGTTCAATGTTTAGATAAAGAATATTTACGCAAAGGTGCTGAGCTTAGTCTGCAAGTAGGGATTGCGAGAAGTTGTTTTTCGGTGAGGTTACTAGACCTTTTCACGGAAGCGACACTTGACCAACGCTCAAGTTTTTTATTGGGAGCTATTTTGGCGTCAGATTTACTCGCAATAAAACATAGCCAAGCTCTTAATATTACTAGCGATATAAAAATTGTTATTAGTGGAAAACCTATTTTAGCGGATGCACTTAAAGAGTTAATTAAAAATGATAGTTACTTCACTGGGGAAATACACCTATTAGACGATAAAAAGGAACAGCCTTTTTCTGGATTGGGTGCAATTTCAATATTAAAAGAAACGCAATGCAAATAAATATTATTAATGGTTTTTTATTAGGTGATTGTTATGAACTCTAAAAATGAAATACCGCTTATTGCAATATTACGGGGAATAAAACCTGACGAAGTTTTAGAACATATCGCTATCCTTGCAGATGAAGGTTTTAATTATATAGAAATTCCTCTTAACTCTCCCGAGTGGGAAAAAAGTATTCCATTAGCGATTGAAAACTACGGCGATAAATTAAAAATCGGTGCCGGTACTGTGCTCAATAAAAGCAATGTTGAAAAGTTGGCAATAATGAACGCTAAAATTATTGTCACACCTAACATTAACGTTTCTGTGATCACGACTGCTCTTGAAAATAAGATGGAAATATTTCCAGGTTGTGCAACAGCAACAGAAGCTTTTACCGCGATTGACGCTGGTGCTGTTAATTTAAAAATCTTTCCTACTGCGCCTTTTGGGGTTAATTATGTGAAATCGCTGATGTCAGTGATCCCAAAAAATATTGCCATTTATGCGGTAGGAGGTATCACGCCGAATAACTTGCATGAATACCTAAGTATTGGCTGCCATGGTGCAGGGTTGGGAAATGATCTTTATCGAATAGGCCAAACACCAGAGAAAACCAGAGAAAAAGCGAAAGCATTTATATCTGCATATATCGCATTTAAAAATCAAACTAATTAATCTTAAAGAGATATTCAAATGAAATACGATTATGTTTTTAAAAATGCCACTGTAATAGATGGTAGTGGTAAAAGTGAGTTTGTCAGTGATATTGCCGTTAAAGATGAATGGATTATTAAAATATCAAAAAATATAAGTGAAGATGCTGAAAAAATAATTGATTGCTCAGGTTTAATTTTATCACCTGGATTTATTGATGTGCATACTCATGACGATTTAATTGTGATTGATAAGCCTGAATATATCGAAAAAACATCACAAGGTGTAACGACAATTATTGTCGGTAATTGTGGTATCAGTGCAGCGTGTGCAACATTAAAGGACGAAGTTCCTGACCCAATTAATTTATTAGGTGAATTAAGCGAATTTCAATTTGCTGATTTAGCCAGTTATAAACAAAAAATTAATAATGTGAAGCCAACTGTTAATGTCGCGACATTAATAGGGCATACAACCTTAAGAAATAATTGTGTGACAGACTTATTAAAGCCCGCGACGCCAGACAATATCGCTCATATGAAGCAAGTATTGGCCTGTGCGTTAGATGAAGGGGCTTTAGGGCTAAGCACTGGTTTATCTTACGGTAACGCGATTAATTCTTCGACCGAAGAAATTTGTGAGTTGGCTGAATTATTAGCAGAGCATCAGGGAATTTATACCACTCATATGCGAACTGAATATGACGGTATCATTGATGCGATGCATGAAGCCTTCCATATTGGTCGTCATGCAAAAGTTCCTGTGCAAATTTCCCACCATAAGTGTGCTGGGGCAAAAAACTGGGGACGCACAAAAGAAACGCTGGCTCTCATTGAAAAATACCAAGCTATGCAGGATATCAATTGCGATTGTTATCCATATCGTGCGGGTTCATCAAACTTAGATATAACACAAGTCACTGAAGATTATGACATTCTAGTCACTTGGTCGACACCATTCCCTGAAGTCGCAGGTAAAACATTAAAAGAAATAGCGGCTATGTGGAGTAGCGATATTTTCCAAGTTGCTGAAAAAATTGTGCCTGCGGGAGCGATTTATTTCCAAATGCACGAAGACGATGTGCGTCGTGTGTTACAGCACCCAAGCAGTATGGTGGGTTCTGATGGCTTACCACGTGACCCTAATCCACATCCTCGTCTTTGGGGAACTTTCCCTCGAGTTATTAGCCACTATAGCCGTGATGAGCAGCTTTTCCCAATGACCACCGCGATTTACAAAATGACAGGCATGTCAGCACAACGTTTTTCTTTAAAGGATAGAGGCCTTATCCAAGAAAATTATTTCGCAGATATCGTTGTATTTGACCCTGAAAAAATTAATGAAACAGCCACATTCCAAGACCCAAAACAAAAAGCGGATGGCATTGAATATGTGTTTGTTAATGGTGTTCTGACCTATACCAAAAAAGAAATGACAGGGAATAGAGCAGGTAAATTCTTAGAAAGAAATAAATAAAAGAGAGAAAAAAATGATTAAAAGATTCGGAATTGAAGGCTCAAAAGGTACTGGCGGGCAATCTTTGCCTTTTGCTAAAGCCGTGTTAGCTGACGGATGGCTGTATGTTTCAGGGCAAACACCCATGATTGACGGGGAAGTGATTGATGGCGGAATTATCGCTCAATCTAAATTAGCTATCGAGAATTGTTTAAACATTATGAAAGATGCGGGATTTGCTACGCAAGATATTGTGCATATGAAAGTGGTATTAAGTGATGCGCGCTATTTCCAATCTTTTAATAAAGTATTTCAGCAATTCTTTGCAGATAACCCACCTGCGCGGGTGTGCTTTGTCGCTGACCTTGTCGTCGATTGTATGGTTGAAGTGGATATCACCTGCTTCAACAGCAAATTCAAATCTTAATTGCTAAGGCGATGAGAGGCTACTATGGAACATAATAATTTCTTAATGTGGTTTTTGTTATATGCATTTGTGATGATGTTTGTGGGTTGGTATGTAACAAGGCATCAAAAAACCGGTGAAGACTTCATTCTTGGGGGCAGAAAGCTCCCTATGCTACTCACTCTCGGTTCAACTGTCGGTACGATGGTGGGAACGGGCTCAAGTATTGGTGCAGTCAGTTTTGGTTATTCCAATGGTTGGGCGGGAATGTTGTATGGGATTGGTGGAGCGACGGGGATCTTACTAACGGCTTGGTTATTTGCGCCAGTAAGAAATTATCGCTTTATGACCATGAGTGAAGAGATCTGCTATTACACTGGCGGCAGCCGTTTAGTGAAAAACTTGGTTGCGTTATTAATATTTTTAGCATCGATAGGCTGGCTGGGCGCTCATATTCTTGGCGGCGGTTTATACCTAGCATGGGCGGCAGATATTGATATTACTGTTGCGAAGATCATTATCGCAGTTGGCTTTGTTTTTTACGTGGGGATTGGTGGCTATAAAGCGGTTTCATGGATTGATACACTGCAATCAATTGTTTTATTCCTCGGGTTTATCATTCTAGCGGTTGCTTCGGTAAGCTATGTCGGTGGTTGGGATGTTGTTGTTAAGAGTACAGACCCTGACGCCTTTACTTTATTCGGTATTGGTAAATTAGGCGTTTTACCTGCGATATCATTGGCTGTGGTCATTGGCATTGGTGTATTAGCGACACCGTCATATCGCCAACGTATTTATTCAGCAGCATCAACTAAAGCTATCCGCCAGTCCTTTATTATTACAGGGTTACTGTATATGGGGTTTTCGTTCCTACCTGCGATTATCGGGATGGCAACGCATGTGATGGAGCCGAATTTAGAAAACAGCAGCTTTGCTTTCTTATATGCAACTAATGCTTTACCGCACGTGTTAGCGATGGTGGTATTGATTGCAGGTATGTCTGCCAATATGTCATCAGGCAGCTCAGATGCTATCGCGGGTGTTTCTATTATCCTACGTGATATCTATACGATGGTAACAGGTAGGATGCCTCCACCTGAGAAAGCGATCAATTTATCTCGTATCTTCTTACTTGGCGTCATCTTGTTAGCACTTGTCTTTGCATTAACTTCGAATGACATTATCGGCTACATTACCAAAATGATATCAATGATTATGTCAGGCCTGTGTGTGACCGTGTTATTGGGTAAATTCTGGCATCGTTTTAACTGGCAAGGCTGTATTGCTGCATTGGTTGCGGGGAGTTCAACATCATTAACGATTATTTTGACGCCAGAGTGGTCTGCAAAATTAGGCAACCCAGTAATCCCTGCATTAGCCATCAGTTTGGTCTGTGCTGTTGTTGTGACATTGATAACCCCAAAAAATAAACTCAGTCGTGAAGAAGTACTAGAAAATATTACTCACGAGAGAGAAAACACAGCCAAAAGCCAGTAACCAGCAAGTTGAGGGAAGAAAATGACGAAACTGAATGTGTTAGCAGGCGTAGGGCATAAATCAGCCACATTAAATCAGGAAGGTATTTCGGTAAACATTCTACATGAGGATGTGTGTTTGCCTGCGGTGGTAGTGAAGCGTAATGAACTGGAAAATAATATTGCATGGATGCAGCATTATTCGAATGTGGCGAATGTTTCGTTGTCTCCACACGGTAAAACCACCATGACGCCTGCCATTTTTAAACGACAAATTGCTCAAGGTGCATGGGGGCTAAGTGTAGGAACAGCGTATCAAGCCAAGGTGGCAGTGGAGTCAGGTGTTCAGAATATCATTATTGCGAATCAAGTCGTGGGTAAAACCAATATTCGATTACTTGCAGAGTTAGTGCAATTAAATCAAGCCAATATTTATTGTTGTGTTGATAGCGTGATTCATGCAAAACAGCTGGCGGCTATTTTTTCATCGTTAGATTTAACCATAAATGTGCTGATTGAGTTAGGGGTTAATGGTGGACGCTGTGGATGTCGAAGTGAAGAAGAAGCCATCATATTGGCAAATGAGTTAACCAAACTCCCTTCTTTAATGATTGCTGGCATTGAATTCTATGAAGGTGTTATTCATAGCGATGATGCCCAACAGGATATTGAAGAGATACAGCAATTTTTACAGCGAGTGTTAACCACCAGTCAAAAACTGGATAGCTTAGGTGTATTTGTACGTTATTCAGGGGAGCTATTAATAACTGGGGCAGGTTCAGTTTGGTATGATCTGGTCAGTAAAAAAATGGCAGAGTTTCATCTTTCTAAACCTATTCGGTTTGTGATCCGCCCTGGATGCTATATTACACATGACCACGGTATTTATGATGAAGCCCAGAGAGCATTGAAAGTTAGGGATAGTATGGCCTGCCAGTTAGATGGCGATTTGATGCCAGCGATGGAAATTGTGGCATTAATTCAGTCAGTACCTGAGAAGGGACGAGCGATTGTTAATTTTGGAAAAAGGGATGTCGCCTTTGATGCTGGTTTGCCTCAGCCTCTAATGCAATATCGAGAGGGAAAGCCAGTCTATTATCAAACGAATAGTGCGAAAACAGTCGGTTTAATGGACCAACATGCCATTTTATCTTTTGATGAAAATTGTGATTTCCAAGTTGGCGATATACTGATCTTTGGGACATCTCATCCCTGTATTACATTTGATAAATGGAAAGTGATTTATCTTGTTGATGATAAATATGATGTTATAGAGGAGATGCCAACCTTTTTCTAATGTTGTATTATTAACCCACTTTATTTTATATCGGTCACTTGTTTTAAGTGGCCGATTTTTTTATCCATCACTTTATTGTGATCGAATTCATAACAAATTGTGCATTTGCACAATTATATTCAATTTTTAACATTGAAAACTAGTCATTCTTACAATGCCTTCCTAATAAGTGAATTATATAATTTTACTAAATCAAAAAGTCTAATTGATATTCATTTTATTGATTAATTGGGTGGTAATGAAAATGACAGTTAAAATCGTATTTCTCGATCATGAAACTTTCCCCGAAGGAATAAATATTAAGAAAATAAATAAAGAATATAGTTTAGAACTGTATGGGAAAACATCGGAAGATGAAGTTATTGAGCGAGTAAAAAATGCAGACATTATTATTACCAATAAAGTAAAAATCACTAAAAAAGTTATTGAAGCTGCAAAGCAACTCAAATTTATTTCTGTCGCTGCAACAGGAACGGATGTGATTGATATTGGTGCTTGTAATGAGCGTAATATATTAGTTTCTAATATCAGAAATTATGCAATAAATACAGTTCCTGAGCATACGTTTACCTTGATTTTAGCCTTACGTCGTAGCTTATTAGCCTATGCACAATCAGTACGAAATGGTCGTTGGCAAGAATCAGGCCAGTTTTGTTACTTTGATTATAAAATTAATAACTTATCTGGTTCGACGCTTGGTATTATTGGTGATGGTGTCTTAGGTAAGGCAGTTGCTGATATCGCAAAAGTTTTTGGTATGAAGGTGTTATTTTCCACATACAAGGGCACGAATAATATGGGCCCACTATATACACCTTTTGAAGATGTTATTGCGAAAAGCGATATTATTTCTATTCATTGTCCATTACTCAAATCCACCAAGGATTTAATTAGCTTTCCAGAATTCGAACAGATGAAACCGTCTTGTATTTTAATTAATACTGCACGAGGTGGGATCGTTAATGAAGAAGCATTATATGGCGCTCTAATAAATAATAAAATATTAGGTGCTGGGTTTGATGTTTGTATTTCAGAACCACCTGAAAAAGAAAGTTATATGATGAAATTAACTCAGTTATCAAATTTTATTCTTACTCCTCATATTTCATGGGCTAGTTTTGAAGCCATACAAACCTTATCAGACATGATGATGGACAATATCGAAGCCTTTTTATCTGGCCATCCTCAAAATTTAGTTAATTAATTCACTCATTGATTTAAAGAGGTCATCAATATGTTTTTAGGAAAAGAAATCCGTTTAAAAAGATTATTAAATAAAAAATCTGGCCGTCTTCTTGCAATTACCATGGATCATCCGATTACACGTGGTGTATTACCGGGAATTGGTGATATTAAATCCGTCATGAAACAGGTTGTTGCGGGTGCACCTG
This sequence comes from Providencia sp. PROV116, assembly GCF_028482485.1. Lineage (NCBI taxonomy): Bacteria > Pseudomonadati > Pseudomonadota > Gammaproteobacteria > Enterobacterales > Morganellaceae > Providencia > Providencia sp. PROV116. Next base: position 79,497 of record NZ_JAMPQO010000017.1, read on the forward strand.
ATGCTATTACGATGCATAAAGGTATTATTGAAAAGGTTTATCCTCCATATGTTGCTTCCGATGTTTCTATCATCATGAAAGCGACAAGTTACTCCATACCTTACCATGAAGCTTATGACACACCCGTTGCTGACGTTGAAGAAGCCATTCGTTTAGGAGCAGACGCAATTTCAGTCGGCTGTATTATGGGCGGGCCAGAACAGGCACAGCAATTGACATTTTTAGGCCAAGTATCGAAAGCCGCTGCTTCCGCAGGACTGCCTTTAGTCGCACACATTTATCCAAAAGGCCCAATGATTGAAGACAGTTTTGATGCGAAAAATCTCGCTTACTGTGTTCGCGCAGGCGCTGAGCTAGGTGTCGATATCATCAAAACACTCTGGTCTGGTTCCCCTGAGACATTTAAATCTGTCGTTGATAGTTGCCCAGCTATGGTTGCTTTAGCTGGTGGTGATATGGGGAGCGATCTTGTTAGCTTCCTAACAAATACACGTAAAGCATTAGATATTGGTGTTGGTGGTGTGACATACGGGCGCTTTGTATGGCAGCACGAAAACCCAACAGCAGTCATTAAGGCTCTGAATGCATTAATCAATGATGATTGTTCGGTTGACCAAGCTATCGCGGAATATAAGCAAGCGGGTGGCAAATAACCAACGTTCATAGTTGTTATGCATGGGGAGGAAAAAATGAAAGCAGCGGTATTGTATGCGCCTAATGAACTTAGAGTGGCAGACGTTAAATATCCACAAGTTGGTAAAGGCGATGTGGTTATTAAAGTCAAGGCAGCCGCGATTTGTGGAACTGACGGACGGATTATTTCCGGTAAAAAAACCAAAGGCGTGCGTTACCCTTCTGTAATAGGGCATGAATTTTCAGGGGAAATTGTCGAAGTCGGTGAAAATGTGACTGACCTAAACGTCGGGGACGCAATCGCTGTTGACCCTGTCGTGCCATGCCGTTCTTGTGTTTATTGTCGTATCGGTAAAGAAAATGTCTGTTTAAACCGCCAAGCAATCGGTTATGAATTTGATGGCGCTTTTGCGGAATATGTTCGAATACCAGAGGTTGCTTTGTCATCGGGTAATGTCTTTAAGATACCGAAAGGGATGTCTTTTGAAGCCGCAGCATTAGCTGAGCCGTTAGCTTGCTGTATCAATGGACAAAAAAATGTGGGTATTGAGCTCGGTGATACGGTGGTCATTATTGGTGCGGGGCCTATCGGGTTAATGCATGTGCAACTTGCACGTTTCTCAGGTGCGACAAATATTATTGTTAGTGAACTCAATGAACAACGTCAACAGGCTGCGTTAAATTGCGGTGCTACACATGTCGTCAATAGCCAACAAGAAAATTTACTGGATGTGGTAAAAGGCTTGACGGAAGGGGTGGGCGCAGATGTGGTGATTATTGCTATTGGAATCCCTGGATTAGTTAATCCCGCATTGGAACTCGCTAGAAAAGGAGGACGAGTTAACCTGTTTGCCGGTTTCTCAAAGGATGATATGGCACAAATTGATGTCAATATTATTCACTACAACGAGCTGATTCTTACAGGAGCCAGTGCGTTAAGTCGAGAAGGATACCAGCAAGCCTTGACACTGATTTCTTCGGGCTTAATTGATATCGAGAAATTAGTGACTCACCGATTTGCTTTAGATGAGATCAACGAGGCCATGGCAACCGCTCAAAAAGGTGACGCGATTAAAATTATTATACATAACAATTAAAAGCAGGCGTTGGAGGCAGCATGATGGACAGTGTCTATTTGGGAATTGATGCAGGTAGCAGTAGCGTGAAAGTTTGTGCATTTAATTTCCATGGAGAATTATTGGCAAAGGCTTCACGTGATACCAATATTATTTCCAAATCTCCCAAAAATCATGAAATTGACTTAAATGACTTTTGGAAAAAGACCGCAGATGCAGTTAAAGAAGTGACTTCTCAAGTAAAGAATATCGTATCTGTGAGTTTTTCTGTTGCTTGCCCAACGCTGGTTTTATTGGATAAACATCATAAGCCTGTTGCAAATGGGATTACTTATCTTGATGGGCGTTCCGAAGGTTTCATACAGCAAACACTCGGGGAAAATATAACGCATGTTCGGGCACTTTCTTGTAATAGTCCAAGTCCGTCTGCATGTTGGGTGGGAACGTTAGGATGGCTACAAGAACAACAGCCGGAATTAATGCAAAAAGTTCATAAGGTCGTTCTACTTAATAGCTTTTTATCTTTAAAGTTAGGAAGTCAAAAAGCCGCCATTGACCCGACCCAAGCCGCGTATTCTGGCGCAGTCGTTTTGTCTAAAGCACCTAAGTGGTCAAAAGAACTATTAAGGTATTGGAAGTTTAATCACGATATTTTACCGCCAATTTACCAGTGCACTTCTGTGGTTGGTAAGGTGAGTAAAGAAGCCGCTCAAGAAACGGGGTTAAAAGAAAATACGCCAATTATTTTAGGGTCGGCAGATACTGCTGCTGCTGCATTTGCCGTTGGGTTACTTGACCCTGAAACAGCTTTTGAATCAACAGGAACATCGGGAGTCATAACGTTTTGCTTAGAAGAGCCGAACTTTGACCCTCGTTTTATGAACCGGTACCACATAGTCCCCAATCAATGGTTGGCCCATGGAGCGATGTCGACAACTGGGGGGACATTCAGTTGGCTAAATCAGGCTGTTTGGCCGGAAGTCAATGACCATGAACAGTTGGAGATATTTTCAAAATCATCAGTACCTGGTGCTAATGGCTTAATTTATCTGCCTTATTTAGCTGGAGAACGTAGCCCTATTTGGGATGTTAATGCATCGGGAGCATGGATAGGCTTACGGCTAAATCATACTCGCGATGATATGGTCAGGGCGGCATTTGAAGGTACAGCATATGGTTTAAAACAGATTTTGAATATTGCTAATGAAAAATGGGGAGTGATATTAGATGAATTACTCAGCGTAGGGGGAGGATCACGTAATACGTTATGGACTCAAATTAAAGCGGATATTCTTCAGGTTGAATATAATATTGCCCAAACAGCAGATGCAGCGGCTTTTGGCGCGGCAATGGTTGGTGCGACAGGAGCCGGTTTTTTCTGTGGTATTAATGACCCTGATTTACCGATTATAAAAACAGAAGATATCACATTCACACCAAATCAAGATAAAAAAACACAAGATACTTATAACAAGCAGTTTAATATTTACAATGGGCTGTATCCTTTATTAAAAGAAACAATGCATAGCTTGTCGAGTAAATAAAATTAGTTGAAGTAAGTTTAAATTAAATAACGTTCCTAAATGTTAATTTTAATGAATTAGCAGGGATCGTTTCATTCTTAAAAAAGCAGGTAATAAAACGTGTATTAAATAATAAACTGCTCTGGAGCGAAAATAATGATAAATTCAAATCCGATTAGGCCAAAGACGAATTATCGTTGGGTGGTATTAGCCCTGATTTTTATCGTCTATGCTGTAAATTATGCAGACAGAAGTAATATTGGTGCGGTTCTACCTTTTATTACTGATGAGTTTAAATTAACTAATTTAGAAGCGGGTTCTCTCGCGAGTATGTTTTTCCTCGGTTATGCTTTATGTCAAATACCCGCAGGCTTTTGGATGGCGAAACGTGGAATAAGAGGTATGGTGTCATTATCCATTCTCGGTTTTTCTGCCATGACTTGGTTTATTGGCTTAGCCCAATCTGCCTTTGCAATTAAGTGGTTGCGTCTTGGCCTAGGTATGGCCGAAGCACCAACTCCTGTCGGGCTAACGTCGACAATTAATAACTGGTTTCCAGCAAAAGAAAAAGCAACCGCCACTGGCGTTTATATTGCTTCAACGATGTTTGCTCCGATTATTGTTCCACCATTAGTTGTTTGGATTGCATTAACTTATGGATGGCGTTGGGTCTTTATTCTGTTCGCTATTCCCGGTATTTTCCTTGCAATTATTTGGTATTTATTTGTTAGAACAAAACCAGAGGAAAGTCGTTTTGTTTCGCAAAGTGAATTAGATTATATTCGTGCCGATAATTCAGAAATTGCAGAAAAGAAAATAGAAGGCAATATTGTTCTGAGTCCTAAATTTAATACGCTAGATAAATTTATTCGTGTTAAATCAGTCACTCCATTAAGTTCAGCTTCCCAAATATTTAAATCTAAAAATATTTGGTGTAATACTATTTCTTATTTCATGATGGTCAGTATTTTATATGGAATATTAACCTGGATACCTTCTTATCTGGTAAATGAAAAAGGCTTTTCATTTATGAAAATGGGCTTTGTTGCATCAATGCCATTTGTTGGTGGGTTTATCGGCTCGATTTTTGGTGGCTGGATCTCTGATAAAGTTTTTGGTCGTCGTCGCAAACCCACCATGCTTTTTACCGCAGTAGCGACGATTGCGATGATGTTAGTGATGTTGAATGTACCCGAAAGCACGAGCGCAGTTGCACTTGCCCTTTTCTCGGTTGGTTTGTTCTTGAATATTGGCTGGCCTGCATTTACTGCTTATCCAATGGGAGTCGCTGATAATAATAACTATCCAATTGCGATATCTGTTGTAAATAGTGGAGGAAACTTAGGTGGCTTCGTTTCACCTATGATGGCAGGGTTATTGTTAGATATGACCGGTAAGTTTGATGCTGTTTTCTCTTATTTTGGTATCTGTGCGGTGATTGGCTTAATTATGATCCTCTTACTCGATGAACCGAAATAATAAAAAGTCGTATCAGGTGGGCGAGTACCCACCTGAATTTTTAACTTATTGATAATAAAAATTTCTAAAGGATTATTTTTATGAAAATAGTCATTGCACCTGACTCATTTAAAGAGAGTTTATCTGCATTGAAAGTCGCAACGGTTATTGAAAACGGGTTCAAAGAGGTTTTTCCGCATGCAACTTATGTTAAGTGCCCTATTGCGGATGGTGGTGAGGGTACAGTTGTCACGATGGTTGAGGCTACCAATGGGGAAATCTATCATCTTGATGTTATTGGTCCTTTAGGTACGAGTGTTCAGGCATTCTATGGTTTATCTCAAAATAAACAGCAAGCATTTATTGAAATGGCTGCGGCAAGTGGGCTAGAGCTAGTCCCTATTGAATTAAGAAATCCATTACTAACGACATCATATGGTACAGGAGAGTTGATAAAGGCCTGCCTAGATACTGGGGTAAAGCAGATTATTATTGGTATAGGTGGAAGTGCAACCAATGATGGCGGAGCAGGAATGTTGCAAGCACTTGGGGCCAAATTATTAGATTCTCATGGGCAACAAATCAAATTAGGAGGGCAAGCACTTGCCGATTTAGCGAGTATTGATGTCAGCACAATGGACCCGAGGATAAAAGCGTGCCAATTTAGTATTGCTTGTGATGTTTCGAACCCATTAATAGGGAGAAATGGCGCATCTGTGATATTTGGCCCTCAAAAGGGGGCGACAAATGAACATGTTGAAATGTTAGACAAAAATTTAGAACATTTTGCAGATATCATTAAGCGAGATTTGCATGTTGAAGTTCATTATATTGCAGGAGCCGGTGCTGCAGGAGGAATGGGAGCAGCCTTACTTGCTTTTCTCAAAGCGGAACTCAAGCCTGGCTTCGATATTATTGCACAAACCTTGAACCTTGAATCACACATGGTAGGAGCAAATTTAGTTATTACAGGTGAAGGGCGGTTAGATAGCCAAAGTTTAAATGGCAAAGTGCCTTTTGGCGTCGCTCAGTTAGCGAGAAAACATAAAATACCCGTTATTGCCATTGTTGGAAGCCTTGGTGATGATCTCAGTCATTTACAACAATATGGTATTGATTCAGCGTTTAGTATTTTGCATAAAATTAGTTCACTAAAAGAAGCTTTAAATAATGCTGAAAGTAATTTATTTAATTGTACTAAAAATATTGCGAATACGCTGAATATTAAAATAGATAATAAAAATTGAAATAATAGTTTTAAAATTTAGCTTTGTTTGCTGTATTTTAAATGAAATTTATTTTTCTTGATTTTTTCAAGGAATATTGAATACTGGAGTTAATTAAATTAATAATAAACATTATTGAAATTTATGATTGGAAAGTTTGTTTCTATTTTACAGCACCAGTAAAAGAGGTTGAAATATGTATGATTATTGTCTTACCTCCAAATTAGCGCAAGAAATTGTTGATAGAACCATGAAAATTATTGATTGTAATATTAATGTTATGGATGAAACTGGATGTATTATAGGAAGTGGAGATAGTAATAGATTGGGTGAATTCCATGAAGGTGCATTACTCGCAATAAAGCAAAAGCGAACAGTTGTTATTGATGACGCCACTGCGAATCATTTACATGGGGTTAAACCAGGTGTTAATTTACCTCTTTATTTGAATAGTAAAATTATTGGTGTAATAGGATTAACCGGAGAGCCAACCCAAATTAAACAATTTGGGGAGCTGGTTTCCATGACGGCAGTAATGATGTTAGAGCAGGCAGAGATTTATAACCATTTGAATTTAAACGATCGTTTTAAAGAAGAAATTATTCTAGCGTATATTGAAAATGGAACCATTCCTGATAACATAACTGAATGGTCTAAAAAGCTTAATATTAATTTTTCTATTCCACGAGTCGCTATTATTATTGAAGTAGATAGCGGACAATTAGGTGTAAATAGTGCATTTAGTGAATTACAAGAAATTAAAAAATTAATAGAGTATAATAATCCTGATAACTTAGTCGCTATTCAATCTTTGACGGAAATTGTCTGCTTAACTCCTGCATTAAATAAGTTCAATCGCTGGGATATTGACACTGCAAAAAAGAAAATTTTAAAATTAGAATCGGATATTCTTAAATTATTTAAATTACAAGTGAAAATATCATTAGGTAATTTCTTTTTAGATCCTGCAGAGGAATCAATTAAAAAATCATATGAGACAGCTAAAATTACCATGCAAGTAGGGAAAGCTAAAAAACCCCAATTAAAAGTTTATTGTTACCAAGATATCATGCTACCAGTATTATTATATGGGTTAAATTTTAAATGGTCTTCAGAAGAACTATTAAAACCATTGAATACATTATTACATGAAGATTCTAATGGTGTATTGATTAAAACATTAACAGTCTGGTTTAAAAATAATTTATTATCTCGTGAAACAGCTAAAGAGTTGTTTATTCATAGAAATACACTAGATTATCGTTTAAAAAGAATATCTGAGATAACAAAATTAGATCTACTAACGATTGAAAGCAAGGTTCTATTGTATGTTGCTCTACAGCTGAAAAATTAATCCGATAACACTATTGAGGGTCAGCTCTCATGGGGTAAGAGAAGAAGATATGAGCCTTGTTGGCAATCGCCTCAAACTCTGACGCCACGAAGTGGCAGTAAAATTTCTACTTCTTATCTTATATTTTGACTAGTTAGAGACTATCTGCCGACCCACCGATGCTTAGAGCATGATATGGCTTCTTGCCTACTCACATGTACCATCTCAATGAATACCCTATCAAGAAAATAAAGACGTATTGACATCAAACTAAGCTAGCATAGATTGTTCTTAACCTGATTGAGATCAATCTATTTTATATTTGATTCAATAATATTTACTTTCATCATATTTTAGTTCCTTTGTTCTTTATTAGTAAATTAAGTTTTTAGCTACCTACAAATGCGAAAATAAATATGTCGATAATGTTAAAAATAAAGATGAACTATGTTTTGCTTGATTGGTGTTTTTACTTAAATGTAGGGTCTCTATATTTAATGTCACTATTATGTCAGTGATGTAATTATCGATAACAATTTAAGATATCATACTTACTCATTGTGGGTTTTCTAACAAATGATTTTATCTAACTTATCTTAATTAAATGGGTTAATTTCATTATGAAATAATTCAATTGTTATTGAAAATATTTTTTTTGAATTTTTTAGGTCTTAAGATAAGATTTTTGTATTTATAAATTAATTAAAAATTACCTTTAATTACCTTTTGAAATATTTCGTAATGCCAAGGTTTTTCTCGAGCATGCCTTTTTTTAAATTTTCACTTAATTGTTTCTATTTTTATTTTAATTTAAAAAAATGTTTTATGATATTGTTCTTTTTTCGCTGATTTCTATATTTTTATGTATGTTAATTGTTGGCTATATATTTGATATTGCTATCATTATTTTTATTTTTTAATTTTCAAGATAAATGTAACAATTAATGAATTAAGAAATATTATGAAATTATTTAATTCTTTTTTTTGGGATATTTCTGATTAATTATCCACCGATAAAAATTTCGTTTTAATAATTTAGGCTTGTTTTAATGTTAGCGTTATTTTCCGAACCATTTTTTTTCACTAATAAGAACCCGTTTTATGAGTATAAAAAACTTTATTAATATTGAATGGGTTTATTTTGTGGTTTTTTATTAAGAAAAAATCAATTTAATTAGGTATGCATCACTTGTTTATCCTGTAATGGTGTATTCAAAATAGAGTATGTTGTGGATATTATATATATATCACTAACTTACAGTGAAGGTTGTTAATTAATTGGTGGATTTGACATAATTAAAATGAGATATAATAATGGCAACGCATTGATGCATTGTTTAATTGTCTTATTTATTAATGGAGTTTGATAAATAGGAATGGTTATTAGTGTCAATCCTTAATGTTTACTAACCGAATATATTTTAAGAAAAAAATTAAAATAATCAGATTAATAATAACTTGTTATTTTAATTTGTGTTGTCTTTTTATCTAATGGAAATGTATAAAATGAAATTAAATAAACTTGCTTTAGTATTAGGTTTAGGTCTGGCAGTGGTTGCTGGTTCTGCTTCTGCAAACCAAGGTGGCGGCCAAGTCACTTTTAAAGGTTCAATCATTGATGCTCCTTGCTCAATTCCACCAGGTTCTCAAGCATTTGAAGTACCAATGGGTGCTATCGCAACATCTGCATTAAACGGTGGCGGTAAAAGTATTGCTCGCGATTTCAACATCCAATTAGAGCAGTGTGATATCACGACTCTGAAAACTGTTCAAACTACATTTACTGGTACGCCAAGTGCTTCTGTAACTGATGGTTTAGCTATCGCTGGTACTGCAAAAAACGCAGGTATCGTGATCACTGATTTCAACGGTACTAAAATTGCTTTAGGTGCTAAATCTCCATCTCAAGCTTTATTCACTGGTGCAAACACACTGCGCTTCCAAGCGTATTTGCAAGGTGATGCTGATGCAACAAATAAACCAGCTGTACCAGGTGAATTTGACGCAATCGCAACATTTGCTCTGAGCTACCAGTAATTGGTACCGCCCGTACAAGGATGTATGGGCACTAATTTTAATGCGTTGAAATTGGTTATTAAGTTGAAATGGAGTCGCTATGAATCACTTTGGCATCATTGTCATGGTGCTTTCAGGAATGATATTTGCCCCGATAGCTAGTGCGCAAAATCAAAATTCTCGGGCACAAAGTCAGTTCAAAGGAACTGTTACTATGGGCGGTTCAATTATTGAGAGCCCTTGTGCAATTGATGCAGATAGCCGAGATCAATCAGTTAACATAACAACTGTACCGGTTAGCCAGATAATTAACGATAGAGAAAGCCCTGCAAGTAATTTCTCTATACGCCTTATCAATTGTGTTCTAACACCGGTAACTCCTGGAACTCCTAATTGGCAAACTTTCAATATTACATTTGATGGCCCGACAGATGGCCGCAGCTTCGATGTTTTCGGGCATGCAAACGGATTGTCAGTAAAAATTTCTGACACAGCTGGAAATGTTGCAATACCTGGTAAGGCAATGCCGGATTTACCCATCAGAGCAGGGGAGACAACTCTGCACTATAAGGTGCAGGTAGTACCTAATAATAAACGCTTAAAACCAGGAAATTATCAGACAACTATCCGTTTTAAAATGGATTATTACTGAGTTATTACTAAGGGACTATTATGGCTCTGCGATTAAAAAGTAAAAATAAAGTATTTAATAACTCAGTAAGTTATTTTTTAACGCCTGTTGCTACCATGGTGTTTATAGCTATTGCTCATATAAATTTAGCTAATGCGAATAATGATAATATTGAGTTTAATACGGATGTTTTAGACCTTCAGGATAAAAGCAATATTTCCTTAAATGAGTTCTCTCGAGCAGGCTATGTCATGCCAGGGAAATATCCATTTAAAATTAATTTAAATAGTCGCGACTTAGCTGACACTTTTGATATTGAATATATCGCGGATCCTAATGATCCAAGTATGACAGAGCCTTGTTTAACGCCAGATGTTGTCGACCATATCGCTTTGCGCGATGAATGGAAACAGAAGGTTGAGTTTTCTAACAATGGCCAATGTTTAATTCCAGAAACGATTCCAGGAATGACAATAAATGGCTCTTTAGCTAAAGAAACTATCACAATTACGGTACCTCAGGCTTATATCGAGTTTACTTCTGATAACTGGGATCCACCATCTCGTTGGGATGAAGGGGTGCCCGCTCTAGTTTTTGACTATAACTTGAATGCTAACGTGACAAGGCCTGCAGATTCAGCCAATACCCAGTCGGTTACTGGTAATGGTACAACAGGTTTTAACCTCGGCGCGTGGCGTTTTAGGGCTGATTGGCAAGCTAGTTATAATCGGACTAATGGGCAGTCAACCGATCGTAAATGGGATTGGAGCCAGTATTATGCTTATCGAGCAATCAAAGAGTTAAATGCAAAGCTAACGATGGGTGAGCAATTTTTACGCTCAGGTTTGTTTGACTCATTCCGTTATATGGGGGTGAGCCTGATCTCAGATGAGAGAATGCTACCACCAAATCTACGTGGTTATGCACCTGAGGTAACAGGTGTTGCAAGAACCAACGCAAAAGTGATTGTAACTCAGCAAGGGCGCGTTATTTATGAAACGCAAGTCGCTCCGGGACCTTTCCGTATTCAAGATTTAAGTGATGCGGTTAGCGGTAAGTTAGATGTACGAGTAGAAGAGCAAGATGGCTCTGTACAAGAGTTTCAAATGAATACCGCCTCTATTCCTTATTTAACACGTCCAGGCTCAGTGCTATTTAAGATAGCGGGTGGTCGACCGAATAATATGGAACATGAAACCGAAGGGCAAGGGTTTGTTACGGGGGAGTTTAGTTGGGGGGTTTCTAACGGTTGGTCATTATTTGGTGGTGGTATAGCAGCGGGTGATTATAACGCGTTATCACTGGGTGTTGGTCGAGATTTACTTGCCTTCGGTGCAATTTCATTCGATATCACCGAGTCACGAGCAAAACTGAAAACAGATAACAAAATCTATACGGGTGCATCGTATCGCTTAAGTTATTCAAAACGTTTTGAAGAATATGATAGCCAAGTAACCTTTGCTGGATACCGATTCTCTGAACGTGACTTTATGAGTATGAACCAATACCTCGATCGTCGTTATAGAGGTGTGGAGTTCGATAATAGTAAAGAGCTATATACGATTACATTTAATAAGTATTTCACGAATGCAGACCTAACCGCGTATCTGAACTATAACCACGAAACCTATTGGAATAAGCCAGCGGCAAAACGCTATAACGTTTCTATTGCGAAATATTTCAATATCGGTCGTTTTAAAAATATCAATTTAAGTTTAACGGCATTCCGCAACAAATTTGATAATAGAAATAATGACGATGGGCTATACATGAACCTCTCTTTGCCATGGGCAGATAGAGCATCAATTAGCTACAACAATATGATAACGAGAGATGGTAACTCACACACTGTCAGCTATTTCGACTCCGTTGATGATAAGACCAACTATCGTGTTGGTACTGGGGTGAGTAGCCGAGGTCGTGGAACTATTGATGGCTTCTATACGCGTTACGCAGATTTAGCAACAGTAACTGCAAGTACCAGCTATATCAATGGTGATACTTCTTCAGCCGCCTTTTCTCTACAAGGTGGTGCAACAGTCACAGGGCATGGTGCTGCACTGCACCGTATTAATACCCCAGGTGGTAGCCGTGTGATGGTGGGTACTGAAGGTGTGAAAAATGTGCCTATTCAAGGTTTCGGGCCGACCACGGAAACCAATATTTTTGGTAAAGCGGTAGTTGCTGATATCAGTGATTATTACCGTACTAATACACATATTGATGTGACTCAATTGCCTGACAATGTGGAAGCTATTCGGACATCTCAGCCAATTACGCTGACCGAAGGGGCGGTTGCTTATCGTGAGTTTGAAGTGTTATCGGGTATTAAAACTATGGTGAGATTGGCATTGGCCGATGGAAGTTATCCGCCATTTGGCGCCACAGTGAGAAATGAAAAAAATAGAGAGCTCGGTATCGTGACTGATAATGGCTCTGTGTATATCTCCGGTGTCAATCCAAATGAAGTTTTAGATGTGCATTGGGATGGAAGCACGCAGTGCAAAATTCAGGTTCCAGAAAATATTACAACGGCTGAATTTAACTCACTGTTATTACCGTGTACAAGCAGCCCCAGTGTTGAACCTAGGTATATGCCAGCAAAAGCCGTTCCTGTTGGGCAGCCAGCACCAGTTTACAAGCCTGCACCGATTAAACAGGGCGTAGCACCCAGTCAGCGTTGGTTATTGAAACCACCGGATATTGCTTACAGCGTAGATTATACCGAGTAACCCAAATTACTTGATTTTATAACTAGTTGGTACATATGAACATTAAGAAAATTGCATTTTTTACTACAACAATCACGTTATCCGCGGTGCTATGTGGGCAGGCTTTGGCCGCGATTGCCCTCGATAGAACACGCGTCATTTATAATGGGGCTGAAAAGACCATTAGCTTGAATATTAAGAATGAAAACACAGAGTTACCATACCTTGCACAGGGGTGGATTGAAGATGCAAATGGTAACAAAATTGAAAGCCCACTCACAGTTTTACCCCCGGTTCAACGTGTAGAAGCGGGTGAAGGTAGCCAAGTTAAAATTCAAGCTCTTCCTGATATCGCGGCATTGCCTCAGGACAGAGAGAGTGTTTATTACTTTAATTTACGTGAAATTCCACCACGTAGTAAAGAAGCGAACGTATTACAAATTGCATTACAGACGCGAATTAAATTGTTTTATCGACCAAAAGCGTTATATGCCACACGCACGGATTTAGAGAATCCATGGCAAGAGAAAATTACGCTAACACGTAAAGGTGATGCCTACGAAGTCACGAATCCAACCCCTTATTTCGTCACCATTGTAGACGCAAGTACAAAAGTGGGCGGAGACACGGTGAAACAGTTTGAGCCTGTCATGATCTCACCAAAAAGTAATGGAATGCTTAAAGGTAGTGCAAGTGCGATGGGGGCAAAACCCGTTCTAACTTATATCAACGATTATGGTGGAAGGCCTAAACTGACGTTTGGTTGCGCTGGTACAACTTGCAAAGTTGAATCTTCGACGGACAGATAACGGGGAATAACGTATGAAAAGGACTCTCCTGTTCAGCACTATCTTATTCGGTTTAGTTCCAGTGTTCACCTTTGGAGCAGACAGTTGGGATATTGATGGATTACATGGAACATTGACAGTCAATGGCATGATGACCGAAGCACCTTGTACGATGGATGTGACTAATTCAATGCGCCAAGAAGTGTCTCTAGGGGAGATTCCTTCTTATTCACTGCGTAAACCTGGTGATAGAGCTGAGCCAGTTTCATTTGAATTAGAATTTAGGCATTGCATTCGCACGGAAAGCCGAATGAAAGACACAAGAACGGGAAGATCGCTTTGGGATGCAATGCAACCGGTGATAACTGTCTCTTTTGTTGCCGTATCGGATCAACATTTTCCAGAAATGTTAAGTGTAAAAGGCGTCTCTGGCTTGGCGTTAGAAGTGACAGATGCACAACGAGAAGACATCAGGCTAGGAAGCCGAGGTCGTCCTCAATTTCTCGATGCACCGCAGGGTACTCTTCAATACTTTGTAACGCCAGTGAGAACCCCTGAAAAATTGACTGAAGGAAGTTTCAGCGCCGTAATGGACTTTAAGGTGGATTATGAGTGATTTAAACAAGCAGCGGTACCTGCTGGCATCTTGTCTCGCTGGACTATTTTTTACATCGGTTTCTTATGCAGGATTACCTGATTCGCGTATTAGCCCATCGGGAAATACACGGGCAACAGTTACACCCGGTATGATAACTGTACCGATTAAAGGGGTTGTTTTGGCTCCACCGCCTTGCAAAATTAATGGTGGAAATATAATCAAAGTTAATTTTGATGAGATCATGAGTACCCGAATTGACGGTAACGCCTATTCGAAGCCCATAAATTACAATATTAATTGTGAAAAAAGGCCAACATCACAAATGAAAATGACGTTGATTGGAATTCCTGCATCTTTTGATAGTGGGGCAATTGAAACAGATCTTCCGGGTTTAGGGATTGCTTTTCGTTATAACGGAAGCAAGCTTCGATTGAACCAAGAGGTCAAGTTTGTGTACCCAAATGCGCCTCAATTTGAAGCCATACCTGTTCGTGATTTATCCACAACTCTGACAAAGGGTGGGGTTTTTCATGCAGGCGTCACTATCAAACTTGATTATCAGTGAGGGGAAAATAATGCAAAAAATAATGAGAAGACTTCCTCTGATAATGGGTTTGTTAGTTATACCTGCTAGCACTGTGATGGCAAACGATGTTGAATTTACGGGAACCTTGCTAATTCCACCGCCTTGCACTGTTTTTGAAGATAAAGTCCACGTTATTGAATACAAAGATATTGGTTTACATAAGATTGATGGTATCAGATTTACGAAACCTATTAATTACGCTTTGAAGTGTGAAGACAATTTAAAAGGTTGGGACTTAATGCTAACTATCAAAGGGACAGCAACAGATTTTGATAAGTCGGCACTGGAAACCAATATTCGAGATCTTGGCATGCGTATTACCCAAAATGGTTTAGGTTTTGAAATCAATAAACCATTGAAAATTACTTATGGGCAACCGCCTGTTTTAGAGGTTGTTCCTGTCAAGCGATTGGGAGTGACGTTGCCTGAAGGGGGCTTTACTGCAACAGGCACATTGCTAGCGGAGTACCAATAATGAACAAAGTAATCCAATGTGCAGTAGCAGGCGCCTTACTTATTAACTTTAATGCTGCTTTTGCTGTGCCTGATAATTTAAGAGTTATCGGTAATTTAGTGGAGGAGCCTTGCACTATTTTACCGGGTGATGAAAACATTCCGATGGATTTTTTTGATACACCGGAGAAAAACTTTTATGCCTATGGTGAAACTCCGCCTAAAGAGTTTGTGATTAAGTTGTCTGACTGTGACACGACAATAGGCAAATTTGTGGAAGTGACTTTTTCAGGGACACCTAATCTTGCACTTCCTGGTTTTTTAGCATTATCAACAAGTAGTGTTGCATCGGGTTTCGCGGTGGGGCTGCAAAATTCAGATAAAACACCACTGGCTATTGAACAGAAAGGCTCGAAGCTAACGCTACAAGATGGCGCTAACCAATTGCGGTTCTATGCCTATTTAAAAGGTGAACCGGATGCTATTGCTGATAAGACAATAAAAGTAGGGCCTTACAGTGCTGTAGCAACATTTAAATTAGATTATGAATAATAAGGCTGTGAACTAATATGAAAGTATTTTTATCGCTATTAATTGGTGCAGTCATGTTTTCGCCTTCTGCATCAGCTTATATTTTTTCCTATATCACTGAATCAAGACCCGGTAATAATCCAAATAACGGAGATGCAGATTATAAATATGTGATTGCTCGTTGGGATCCTGAATCGCCGAGTACGCCTAATCCTTGTTATGGGTGGTCGACATGCTATCTCACCATAAGTCATAAGCATACCGCTGATGGAACACCGGGGGCTGCAACAGTCAATTTGGCCGAAATTTCTAAGTATCGATATATGATAGATGTTCAGAATATCCCCGGGGTTTTGGCAAGAGCGACAGCTCCAGCAACACAGTGGGCTGTTCATACCGGAGTTAGGTTACAGAATAATCAAGAGTGTGTGGGGCTGTTTTACCAAGATCGCACTGGTGTTACAAGCAGAGGAGGTCTACTTCCTGGTTCTCAATGTGGTATAGCTCCGCCACCAATAGGAGCTTGTAAGATCAACAATAACATCCCGGATATTAACTTTGGCCCAATTAGCGAAGCTGATCTCGCTGGCCAATCAAAACAAGTGAACGTTAGTGTGACATGTAACTTAGCGATGGATGTTTTGGTGATTGCCACTGGTGTGAACGTAACAAATGGACGTGTAAATTTACGAGCAGATAATAGCTTATATGCGAATTTGTATTTAGGTGGGAATGATACTCCAGGGGAAAATGGTTACAAAATCCATGTGCCTGCAGGTGGAACAAACTCGGTATCCCTAAAAGCCGTATTAGGTACCAATGGCCGAGTTCAAGCTGGTCAGTTTGAAGGTGCCGCAGCCCTTATTTTAACTGTGCCTTAATAAATGGTGATAATATGTATTCAGAAAATGGCAGCGAAAAAATCCATTATATGGTAGGTCAGAGGATCTTAGAAAAACGTAGAGAACTGGGATATACAGGGTTTCAGTTAGCTCAGTTGTTAGGTGTTAGTCAACAGCAAATCTCACGCTATGAAAGAGGTAAAATCAAGATTGATTTGTTTCATTTATTTAAACTTGCATTTTTGATGAAAACGCCAATTGATTGGTTTCTTGAAGATATTAGTTCTCAGCTCAATGAAAATGGGCAATTAGATGACATGTAATCATGCGCATTTAAATGGGAATTAATGGTATATAGGTTGAGATTACGGATTTATATCGTCTGCTGTCATAAAAATAGTTAAGCAAACAAATACAGTCGCAGGCTCAACCTATTTATTTTACCCAATGAAGTGCAGTCAAATCACATTTTACTCTATTTTCCTGATTTTCTATATCTATCCTCTTTGTTTAAACATTAAAACCTACGTGGTCAATTCATTGAATTGATGTTTTTGTGCGTTAAGACAACTTTTTAGTGAATGCAAATGCAAACTAATATCATTTGCGCTTGTTTGCGTGTAATATACGCCAAATTGTGAATCACAAAATTTAATCATCAGTACTTTTATCGATGGACGGAGGAAATTAGATGTTTGCAAAATCATTAGTTTCGGGTATTGCTTTGTTATCTGCGTTAGTATTAGCCGGTTGTGATAACGCGAAAGACACGACAGAAACAACACAAGTTGCAGAAAAACAAACTATCACGATAGAACATGCCCAAGGCAAAACTGAAATTCCTCGTCATCCTCAAAAAGTCATTGTGATGAACATGGAAACATTGGACATCATGGATGCACTTGGCGCCCCAGTTGCGGGTGTTCCACAAACCAACGTTCGCTTCCCTGAATTCTTAACGAAATATAGTGGTTCTGAATACGTCAATGGCGGAACATTATTTGAACCCGCTTATGAAACATTAAGTAATGCTAAACCTGACCTGATTTTAGGTGGAAGCCGTGCCCGTGATGCCTATGACAAACTCAGTGGCGTTGCTCCAACTATCTCATTAGACATTGATAACAAAAACTTTATTGGTAGCTTAACTGAGCGTACTAATGAACTTGGTGCATTGTTTGGTAAAGAAGAACAAGCCAAAAAATTGATTGCTGACTTCAATACTAAAATTGAAGGTATCAAAACTAAAGCACCTACCGCGGGTAAAGCGATGGTGATCTTAGTCAGTGGCGGTAAAATTTCCGCATACGGCCCGGGTTCTCGTTTCGGCTTTATCTTTGATGTATTAGGTTTTGAACCTGCTTATGTATTTGAAGAAAACACGGGTCGCCACGGTAACATCGTAAATGCAGAGTTACTGGTGAAATTAAACCCAGATTGGTTATTTGTTATCGACCGTGATAGCGCGATTGGTAAAACAGATGCACAGCCAGCAGCAGAAGTATTAGATAACGCATTAGTGAGAAAAACCGCAGCGTGGGAAAAAGGCCAAATTACATACCTTGACCCAACTGCCGTATATATTGCAGGTGGTATTCAAACTTACTCTAAGTTAATGGACGATATCAATACAGCATTAGAGAAGAGCCAAGCAAAATAACCGATGAAAACGCTTTATCTTTTTTGTGGAATTATCGCGTTATTGGTTTTAGCGGTATTAAGCTTGTTTATTGGAGCGGGTGACGTGTCACCCGTTTCGCTTTTCACCGACCCAGAGATGCAAGACATCTTTTTTATTAGCCGAATTCCCCGAACCGTCTCTTTGATTTTAGCAGGTAGCGCCATGAGCGTTGCTGGGCTAATCATGCAATTATTAACACAAAACCGCTTTGTTGAACCTTCTCTTGCAGGGACAACCCAGTCAGCCAGTTTAGGTTTATTGGTCGTTATGGTGCTTTTCCCTGCAGCAAGTATTATGACTAAGATGGTGGTCGCTAGCGGTTTTGCGCTTCTTGGCACCATGTTGTTTATGGTGCTATTGCGTCGTGTCATTTTAAAATCCGCCCTGATAGTCCCATTGGTAGGGATTATGTTGGGTGCAGTGATTAGCGCATTGACCATTTTTACTGCTTATTATTTCGACTTATTACAATCACTTGGTGCATGGATGAGCGGTGACTTTTCTAGCATCATTCAAGGCCGATATGAACTATTGTGGTTAGTAGGAATATTAACGTTAATTGCTTGCTGGATTGCCGATAGCTTTACGGTTGCCGGTATGGGGCGTGAATTTTCAATTAATGTTGGCCTAAATTATCGCAAAGTAATGACCATCGGTTTATCGATTATCGCTTTAATTAGCGGCGTAGTGGTCGTGGTGGTCGGAGCGTTACCTTTCCTAGGCTTAATTATTCCAAATCTCGTGAGCTTAGTGATGGGGGATAACATACGTAAAACCATCCCTTGGATTTGTATTGCTGGTGGTGGTTTAGTTTTACTGTGTGACATTATTGGGCGTTTAATTCGCTATCCATTTGAAATCCCTGCAAGTGTGATTTTAGGTGTTGTTGGCGCGGTGATTTTTTTATATTTATTGTTGAAGCAACAACGTTATGCAAAAAGTTAATACATCAATAGCGTTACCGAAGAAAAGGGTAACGCCGTTGCAAAGAATATGGATACTACTGGCTTTGTCATTGTTATCCATTATTCTTTATATGACGGTCAATTTGGGCAGTAACCTTGCCTATATTTTGCCGCATCGAGGCTATATTGTTCTCACGATGATCGTGGTGGCTTTCGCTGCTGGGGTTTCAACAGTTCTCTTTCAAACTATTGCTAATAATAAGATACTGACCCCATCTATCATGGGGTTAGAAGCATTATTTATATTATTACAAACCATTTTTGTCTTCTATACCGATAGCTTTCCATCCTCTTGGTTATTGAATATTGGTAAATTTTTATTAGAGTCCACATTACTTGTGTTGTTCTCTGTTCTGCTTTATCGCTGGTTATTTGTGTCAGTTAAAATGAATATCAACCTAGTATTGATGGTTGGTATCATTCTCGGCACATTATTTCGCAGTGTAGCGACATTACTACAGCGTTTAATGGACCCCAATGAATTTTCCATTTTACAAAGCCGGATGTTTGCCACCTTCACGAAGGGGACTCCCGAACTGATTATATTTACACTGCTGATTACAGCAGTGGTGGGGGTCTTATTATGGCGTATGCGCTATTGTTTTGATGTTATCGCGTTAGGGCAAGCCAATGCGGTGAACTTAGGGATTAATTATCGCCAGCAAGTCACGGTTATTTTGTTACTTATTTCAATCTTGGTTGCTGTTTCTACAGCACTGGTTGGCCCTTTAACATTCTTAGGCTTGATGGTCGCGAACTTAGCTTATTTAGTGGCTGGCAGTAGCCAACACCGCTATTTGCTCCCCGTTTCCTTTCTACTTGGTGTCATTGCGCTGATTGGTGGCCAGTTGATTCTTGAGTACGGTTTAAATATGGCGGGAACATTATCAGTCGTTATCGAATTTGTCGGCGGAATTTTCTTTATTTATATGGTGTTAAGAAGGTTTTAGTATGATTGAAATTAGTCAGATATCGAAAAGTTATCAGGATACTAAAGTCTTAGATAACGTGACAACAACAATTAAAAATAGCGGTATTACCTCAATCATCGGGCCTAATGGTGCAGGTAAATCAACACTGCTGTCGATTATTGGGCGTTTGTTACAGCCCGATGATGGCGGTTATGTCAAAGTGAATGAGCTTGATGTTTCAACAACACCCAGTGATAAATTAGCAAAATGCTTATCGGTTTTGCGCCAAGAGAACCAATTTGCGAGTCGATTAACCGTCGAGGAGCTGGTTGGTTTTGGGCGTTATCCGTACACGAAAGGCCGTTTAACTATTGATGATAAAAAGAAAATTGATGAATCACTCTCTTTTCTCAATTTGTCAGATTTGCGCCACCGCTATTTAGATGAGTTATCGGGTGGCCAGCGCCAACGAGCTTATGTTGCAATGGTTTTATGCCAAGATACAGAATATGTTTTACTGGATGAACCACTCAATAATCTCGATATGAAGCATGCGGTGATTATGATGAAATTACTGCGTAAAGCGGCTGATGAGCTGGGTAAAACAATTATTTTAGTCATCCATGATATTAACTTTGCATCAGTTTATTCTGACTACATTGTTGCACTGAGAAACGGGCGTCTGTCTTATCATGGCAAACCAGAAGATATCATGAAATCTGAAATTATTGAGGATATTTTTGATACGCCAGTGGATATTAAGCGGGTGGATGATCAGTATATTGCTCTCTACTACTAAATTTGCGTCATCTTTCGCACTGTAGTTGTGTTGGCTACGTTTAGCTACTCCGGGTCACATACCTTTGTATGCTCTCC